>JABEUO010000058.1 GCA_013044415.1 Acidimicrobiaceae bacterium | reverse complement strand
GCAGGTAGCAAAGGTCATATTGAGGGGAACGACACCAAAGGAAACGCCGTGTGCTTCGGGACTACCGCAGATCATATCGACCAGCCTGTGAACAAGATGGCGAATAGCTCATGACAAAAGAGCCACCAAAACTGACTTCGCAACCTCCTGACACCATTGACAAAAGCACACAAGGCAAGATGAACCCAGCCTTTTGGCGACGACCAATGGGACCGCAGCGTGGATCGCAGCCTTCCATTTCGCGACTCCATCACATATTCATCCCACCATATTTATCCGGCACAGCTACATCGACCGCCAAGTGGCTCAGGTTGGTTTCCGTTAATGGCTGAGACCCTGGCATTTCCAAAAGACTTCACGCAAAGACTGCCAGCTTTTTGTGATTACCAACTGGCCTTTGGCCTGACTCTGAAATACCGATATGGGTAGGGTGTCAACGTAAGCCCCGTGACGACCTGGTCCTTTGGATCAGCGCAAACCGACTATTCCATAATGCGCTTCCATAATCCGCTTCCATAATCCGTTTCCATAATCCGTTTTCAAAGTAGTAGCCATCGTCGGCCAATGACGACTAATTCAGGACGGCCTACTACCTGACGTACTACCCACGCCACTCGACTGTCGCCCCGGTAGATTTTCTCTTGCTACTGACCTACAGATATTCGACGGCTTCGAGGTATCGACCGCCGGAGGTAGTTACGCTCTGAGCGACGTCGAGATAAGCGCCTGTCGTCTGGCTAGCAGAACTGCCCCTGGATTCGTTAGGGGCGCCCACCCGACGAGCCATCGGCCGAATCTCTACTTGGTGCCTGTTTCGGTCTATGCCATTTCCGTCCATGTCACCTAGGTCCATGCCACCTAGGTCCATGCCATTTTGGCGTCGACCCGCCCGATCCCGTTCCATAGAATTTCTTCTGGCAGTTTCGTTCTGGCAGTTTCGCCAGACTACCTTCTTTGGCGCCATTTTTGGATCTACATCGAATTTTGCCTACCCACACCACGGGACCAGAAACTCGTCCGACTTTAACTCCGGCTTAAAATGAGACACACGTTGGAGACGTCTCCAATGCAAAGCAACTTTTAATCCCAGTCATGGTTAGCCGCTCCTCCGAAATGCAATTTCCATGCTGAAAGCTATGCAAGCAAAGGTCGAAACAGAACGGCCCCAGTTGTTTGAATGCCGTAGAACCATAACCAATGCAAGCGTCGATGCAAACGTCGATGCAAACAAAGTCTCGAGTACCACCCGGCGTGGCTGAGAGTTATTTGCAGGCCCGTTCAAGGGACGCCAAATCCAACAACTTCAGTTACCTAGATCTCAAGATCCAAAATCTTACGTAAACCAAAACTACGGTACAAAAAAACCATCCCCAATTATGCGGACAAATATTCCCACGGATGATGCCGTCAATTTGCGCCGAATGGGCGAAGCCGCGGTTGGGGCCATTCATCCCCACATATATTCATCCCCACATATATTCATCCCCACATATAAGGAGAGGCTCTTCTTTGCGTATGCGGTAACAGGCGACTCGCAACCTCTTTACAACGCCAAGAGCATCGCCATTTGCAAATGCCGATTGTCATGGGTCACTAATCGGCTATCCAGACGCTCACTTTAAAAACATGGTAGGTCCTAAATACCCTATATGGTATACTTCACTGTAATAAGTTGATTTTTAGACACGTATCTATCACTATTTCTATATCAAAGAGAGGATTGCGGATGCTCAACAACTGGTCAAGGACTCCGGCTATTCACCCGAGCGAGGTAGAAGAACACCTATCTCGCGGCTATCGACTCCTCGACGTCAGGGAATTCTATGAATTCGAAGCAGGACATATCGAAGGAGCACAACACATACCACTATCTAGGATCGCAGAGGAGTTCCACCAAATTGCTCCGGATCAGAAGTACGTCGTCGTATGCCGAAGCGGAGCTCGCTCAAACTCCATCACCGAAATGCTTCTAGGCCAAGGGATAGAAGCCGTCAACCTATCAGGTGGTCTTCAGAGCTGGATAACACACGGCAAGGCCCTCACCGATGGGTCCGGTGGAAGGGGAAGACTCGCCTAGCCCCTTTCTAAACCAGGACTTAACAACCCCGGAATCACCCAGTCAGACGGCTTAGGAGAGGCTACTCCCCTGGGTGAAGGGGTTGACCTAAGTGCGTGAACTCCGTTGGCAACTCGATACCTAGAAAAGGGATATGCCGCCCTATCGAATTACCATCCGCAAGGGTTGGTAGTGCCTAAGTCTGCAGTTACCTCAACTTGCTAAGTAGCTTCTTGACCTCTTCAACGCTGTAACCAGCCTCTTTCGCTTCTTGAGGAAACTCGATACAGTAGGTCAGCTGAGAAGTAACCAGTCCAAATGCCGCCTGTTCGAGCGCACGTGATACGGCTGCAAACTGCGTTACGACGTCTTTGCAGTCTCTGCCTTCCGTGATCATCTTCTTAATCCCCCTGATCTGCCCCTCGATCCGAGAAAGCCGTTTCTGGACCGCTTCGAGATCGGATCCATGAAATGGGGATTGGTGTTCGTTCACTTTGCTGGCTTCCACCAACGAGTCGGACAAGTTAACCCCTTCAACGATGTGATCGGCGGCAGCGTCACTGTCAGTACTCATACTGCCAACCTCCAAAATATACCTAGCACCCGTATTAGTAACCTATTCTAACTCTCTTTTGGGGCGATACCCCATAGGGCACCAAGAAGCTCGCATTTCCTCATATCGTCGAGCCGACACCCACCGCCTTCGATGGGAATTCCCGAACATTATTCGACACGAAACTAATCCCCGCCTCAATAATTGACCCACTGGTGCGTTCGGAATCCATAAAGCGACATGGACGCGAAGAAATGCGCATTTAATCAGCAGCTTTATTACGCTGGCCTAGCTGCCAATTAGCGGAACATGCGCAGCTGGACGGAAGTCCATATCTCACCTGAGCGCCAGTCGTATATCCCTGCGACTTGGAGCGGGTGACGGGGATCGAACCCGCACCACCAGCTTGGAAGGCTGGAGCTCTACCATTGAGCTACACCCGCAGAAAACCGATCGGCTACGTCGGGGAGGCGGGATTTGAACCCGCGGCCCCCTGCTCCCAAAGCAGGTACGCTTCCAAGCTGCGCCACTCCCCGTGCCGAATGACTAATTTAGCCGCTCCCGGTTACTAAAACGTCCCCTCGTGCGAACTAGTTGGCATGAGCTTGCTTCGACCTACGTACAAAGAACGCAACTACTGCCACAACGACCACCAAACCGATTAGATACCCAAAGTCCTGGACCACCTTGGCAGCTGTATTGAAGTTTGCCCCCAGGGCGTAGCCAATTGCTGTCAGGGCCAAAACGAAAGGGATGCTTCCCGCAGCGGTATAGAGGCCAAAGCGGCCCGGATTCATCTCGGCCACTCCAGCGGGGAGCGATATGAAGGTCCTAATAACCGGGAGGAGCCTTCCCACCAATACCGCCATATCCCCTTTGCGCTCGAACCAAAGCTCCGATTTGTGTAGGTCCTCTTCCTTCAACCAGACGTAGCGTCCGTATCGTATTACCGCCGCCCTACCACCGGTTCGACCGACTATCCAGGCTATGTAGCTGCCTAATAGGTTTCCGAGGATGCCGGCGATTACGGCTCCAACAAAATTCATTTTGCCGGTCGCCGCCAAAGCGCCTGCAAATGTCATAATCAGTTCTGAAGGTATCGGTATGCAGGCAGACTCGGCGGTCATTAGTAAAAAGACCGCAATTAGCCCATAGCTGGAAACAAGGTGTTGCACGAGAACAAGCTACTAGAAATGACTCGTCTTTGAGATCAAATGGGGTCGAGTCGGCCGATAAATCTGACTCTTTTTCATCAACCATTCAATAATCTCGATCCGACCTGACCCCTTAGACGGTAAAAACGGGCCCTTGAAGATGTAAAAGGTTGGCCTACCGCTCCGGCTAAATTGCATTTCGCCTGTACTTTAGATTCAATGCAATACTTGACAAGTGCCGACGGAACAAAAATAGCCCTTCACGAAATGGGCGGGATCGGAAACCCATTGTTGCTAGTGCACGCCACCGGCTTTGGAGCTTTGGTTTATCAGGAGCTCGCCAACCTCCTCTCTGACTCATTCACCATTTTCGGGGTTGACCTTAGGTTCCAGGGCGACTCTGAAAGATCTGCCTCCGGCGGATACAATTGGGCCAACTTCGGTGACGACGCCCTTACCGCTTTGCAGGCGATTCGCAACCGGTACCCAGCTGGCACCCCGATCTACGGATTTGGACACTCATGTGGCGGCATGGCGCTGCTGCTCGCAGCCCTAAAGGAGCCCGGTCTTGTAAGTTCCCTATACCTCTACGAGCCGATCATCGTGCCACAGGAGATGGAAGATACACCTTATGTGAGCAACCCGTTAGCGGACTTTACGTTGAAAAGGCGCGAGGTCTTTGGCTCTAGACATGAAGCATTCCAAAACTTCACCACCAAGGCCCCGATGATGCATTTCAGCGCTTTGTCGCAAAGGTCCTACGTAGAGCACTGTCTGAAGGAACTGCCCTCTGGCGAGGTGACTCTGTGTTGTGCAAGGGAGGACGAAGCTGCGATTTACAGCGCCATGGCGAGCACCAAAATATACTCCAGACTGGAGGGGGTCAAAGTTCCAACGATTATCTCCCGGGGTTCAAACTCGGATACCTTCAGTGCTTCCTACTACAAAAACATCGCTTCGCTGTTGCCCTGTGGAAGCTTTGAAGAGGTAGCCGATGTAGATCACTTCGGTCCGATGTGTTTGCCTGCGGTTTTCGCGGAACATGTTAAGGTCAACCTCGAGCTAGCTGAATAGCGCGAAGTCCGACCGAACGGGATGGAAAACTGTCCGGTGATGTTTAGCCCCGCATCGCCGAATACGCCACGAGTAGGTCCCTCGGCGACCTATCATGGAATATTAAGATGGCTCTAAAGTTACCAAGTTCACTATCACCTTCGAAAGTAAATACCTTCCGGGAGTGCGGGTACTCATTCAAGCTGTCCGTCATCGACAAGGTACCTCAACCCGTAAACCTGTGGGCACTTCGGGGAACCATCGCCCACAGGACACTCGACCGCCTCTACTTTGAAGTCAAAAAGGGGTATAGGGACAGGGAGACGGCTAAGGAGATCTTCGACGAAGTCTGGGAAAAGTCGCTAGCCCAAGGGGAGCTCTGCTCACTCAAAGAGTGGTCCGACGAAGCAAAGATCGAGGAATTCCGCCAATCCACATGGGATATGGTCGATAAAGACTTCGTGGTGGAGGACCCGAATTCGATTACCGCCATAGCGACAGAACTCCTTTTGGAGTTCGAATCTAACGGACTCATACTGCGTGGAATTATCGATCGGCTCGATCTCAACGACGACGGCACGATCACCGTAACTGACTACAAAACGGGTCGAGTTCCGGGGACCATGCAAGAAAAAGACAAACTAGGTGGCGTCCAGTTCTACGCACTGCTTTGCGAAAAGGTATTAGGCGTAAGTCCTGCTTCGGTACAGCTGATCTATCTAAAAGAGTCGATGGCGATCATCTCTAGGCCGACACCGCAAACACTTAGGGCTACCCAGAGCCAAACCCAAGCAATCTGGAAGGCGGTAGTTCATGCCTGCGAGAACGACAACTTCAGGCCGAGGGTTTCCAGACTATGCGGTCACTGCTGCTATTCGCCGATCTGCCCGGCGCAACCAGCACCAGGGTCAACGGACGACTGCGGACCAAGCCAACTGTAGTACCAACTAGCTTGAAGGAGTGAGCGATAAAACTCCTGGGCCAGATGTTCCACCCGAAGACCAATTGGAATTTGTGGATACCAACGGCTTTAAGCTATCTCAATTTATCGATAACTTCGACGACACAGTGGATCGCCTGTATGAACCACTTAGGTCATTCTCGATTCTCAATCGTCTCTTCTACTCCGCCTCGGCTCTAGCAGATCATTCCCTCATCTGGTTTTTGGTCGCTTCGGCTATGGGAACGACCAAGAAGGGCGAAAAGAGGTCAAAGGTGATATCCGGCGCCCTTCTGTTCGAGTCGGCCCTCGTCAATATTGTGGTAAAGTCACTTTTCGGCCGCCAGAGACCGACCACCCAAACCGAAAGGCCACATAAGCTCCGTCAGCCTCTGACAAGTAGCTTCCCTTCGGGCCACGCCAGTGCGGCTTTCATGTGGGCGACCCTGATGACCAAGGATCAGGGAATTGCACCGGCCTACTTAGTTATTGCGTCGATCGTGGCGATATCACGATTGCACGTCAAGATTCACCACGCATCGGACATTATCGGCGGGATAATCCTCGGCACGCTGCTCGGTCGGTTGATCAAGAGGGCATTTCTGCATGGGCGATAGGGTCGCCAAGAATCCGATTGTTGCCGCTGGAGGAGTCGTCGCCAAAACGTTGCCGGACGACTCCAAAGAGGTGATCTTGGTCTTTAGGGCTGGTCACAATGACTGGAGTCTTCCAAAAGGCAAGCTCGACGGCGGTGAATCAGAGGTCGATTGTGCCGTCAGGGAAGTGACCGAGGAGACCGGTGTCGAAGTTGAAGCGACGACACGGCTAAATAGCGTACATTACCTGCTCCCAAATGGAACAGAAAAGATGGTCCACTTCTGGTTGATGAACGCCAAGGGATCGCCTCCAGAGCGACTTGAGACTAACGACCCATCTGAGGTTTCCCGGGTGGAGTGGATCCCCTTGGATAGGGCGATCAACCTCGTCACCTATCAGTCAGATAGAGGCGTACTAAAACAAGCAAAGGAACTCCTCTCCTAGAGCAGAAAGATAATCTAAAGCTTTTGTGTCTCTAGGTCCATTCGATCCCGATCGCCATTTGCTTTCTCGCCAGCGTCTTTTAATCCCGACGATACCTTGCTTCTTTGTCAGGAAAGGATGACGACCAGCCAACAGCCGGATACTCGATCAAAGGGACTCGCCCTAGCCATTGGATGAAATGTCAGCTAGTGCCTGAGTCGGTCGGCGCTGTAGCCGTCGGAAAACCGAGTGGGCTTGTGTGCTTCGGTGAGATTCGGTGCCTGAGGGTATTCGGTGGATGCATACGGGGATCCGCCAAATAGCTGCTCCGTTGTTCGAAGCCAGGCTCCAAAGAGTGCGATGATCCGAGCGATTATGCGCCAATGCAGCGTCCGATCTCGGGAACATAGGCGATAGAGGATGCATTTAAAATCAAGATATGTCGATGGCTTCGCGAGAGTTGATCGAAGTCAGGATGGTATCCGCCTTCCCATCATCGTCCGAGGGAGCGGCGTCTTTCGAATCGTTTGACAGAAATACGATAGAAATAGGGATTACTGATCGGCGAAGGTTGGTTGTATAGCTCATGACAATATCTTTCGGCGTCAACTGGGACTATAAGTGCCCATTCGCTCGTAATGCACACGAACATTTGGTTACCGCCCTAAAGGCAGGTGCCGAGTGGGAAGTAGATTTCATTCCATTTTCGCTCACACAAACCCACATCGAAGAGGATCAGCTCTCGGTGTTCGACGACCCCGACCGCGCCGATGATCTACTGGCGGTGTCGACGGGACTCGTTGTGAAGGACCTTTATCCTGAGCTATTCCTAGACGCCCATCTTGCTCTCTTTGCAGCACGCCACGACCACGGCAAAAACCTCCTCGATTGGAGCGCAATCAGTGGAGTACTCGCCGCAAACGGAATCGACGTCGACAAGGTAAAGGAACAGATTGATTCGGGATGGCCAAAGGCCAGCTACAGGAGCGGTCATATGAAGTCGGTCGAAGAGCATCAGGTCTTTGGTGTGCCGACATTCTTTCTCAACAACACCGCCACCTTCGCCAGGATTATGACGAGGCCAAACGGTGATCCCGGATATTCAATAGCTTTGATCGAAAGAATCATCGGCAATATCAGCGAGTACCCCGAACTGAACGAGATCAAGCAGACCAAAATTTCTCGTTAGACCGAGGATCGATTCAGCTAAATCTTGCCCAGCAACTCGGAGAAAAGGCCAGCTAAAAGCGAACTGTCACTCTTAGCAAGAGGCTCCTGACAAGTTTCGACGATAAAGTGGCCCACCATACGAAAGAGCACCGTAGCGCAGGTGAGATTCTGGCCGGTGACCTCTATCCGCCGGACGAAAGGCAATACATGTTCGGGCTAGCGACTGGGTTAGTGACTAAGTGTCCTGGTAGCCATAGTCCATCTCACAAATAAAGCTCCTAAGCCAGATCTAAGGTTACGGCCTGAACTACCCAGCCAGCTAGGTTCGGCCGCAGTCGAGCAATCCACTTGAGGGTTTAATCTATGCTGGCCTATCGGATTTTTGTCGATGGATGGTGGTCATTTAGCGCTGACTACTCGGGGTGCTCTATCACGGACCGCTCGGTTGTATGTAGGCGAATCTCGGCTTGGCGAACTCCTTTCCTTTCTAGTTCACCTCCTCTATTTCACCTCCTCTATTTCACCTGCAGTCACCATGCTCACAAACTCGGCATAAACACAAACTCGGCATTTCACAAACTCACCATGCTGCCCAACAACGCCGTTCGCACAAAGCTATGCTTTGCAGCGTGGATCCAACAGGTCGAATTTGTGGGGTAACCGGGGCTGCGTCTGGTATCGGTCTCGCTCTGGTCGATGAACTCATCGTAAATGGTGCCGCTCACGTTGCAATGATGGATTTCGATAAGGAAGGACTACGTGACGCTCTGGATAACAGGGCGCACCAGCGATCCAAGCTCTCGATCCACCAGGTCAATGTTGCCTCGGAGTCGGAGTTTAGAGCCGTCTTACAGAAGGTGGAAGATCAAACTGGTCCAATTGATATCTTCTTTTCAAACGCCGGCATCTCTAGATCGGGGGGCGTAGAAGCAAAGGATGAGGATTGGGTCAACTCGTGGGATGTCAACGTCATGGCTCACATCTATGCCGCTAGATTCCTCGTTCCAAGGATGTCACATCGAAAAGCTGGTCATCTGGTCCAGACTGCGTCGGCGGCGGGCCTGCTGAGTGTTCTCGGCGCGGCCCCCTATGCGGTAACAAAGCACGCAGCGGTAGCCCTATCGGAGTGGATGGCCATCACCTATCGCCCATTTGGGATATCGGTGTCGTGCATCTGTCCGCAGGGAGTTAGGACGCCTATGCTCTTCCCAGAACTCAAAAACAGTGCCATAGACTCGTCCAGTACCCTCGCGGACACAGTGGCCCAGAGTGCGGTAACGTCCGCCGGGCTCGTGCTCGAACCCGAAGATGTGGCCCGCATTGCAATCCAAGGGGTGAAAGAAGATAAGTTCCTTATACTCCCCCACCCCGAAGTTGCAGGTTACATGGTAAAAAAAGCCACCGATACCGAGGTTTGGCTATCCCAAATGGCAAGGATCTCTGAAAAGCTATCTAAGTCGAAAAGCGAAAATCCACCGCAGTAGTCCAACTTGAGTGGTCCACTTGGCGTAGAATTCACCTCCATTGCAAGTCGCCTAAAAGACTGCTACCAGTTCGCTTGCCCAAACCTCCGGGGAGTAGTCGATCATCGGCTCGGCACAGAGCCTTTCGAAGTAGGTTATGTCACTGCGGTAGTAAGCTTCGACACTCGATCTGGTGGTTATCCGATAGAGAACCTTCGACCCCTCGCCGCCCTCGCCTTGTGGGAGTCCCTGAAGCGAGTAGTTGAAGGCCGAAAGGTGCTTGTCCTGATAGACGCCCAAAATCTTCTCGATACCACTCGCTAGACCCTCGATCTGGTCCTCTGTTAGCTCGACAATATCAGAAACGCCGCTAACCACTCCCCACACTTCGTGAAAACCCGAAGGTGCAAAGGGGACCAAGAAGTCGACACCCCCTGTCGACCCTACCCACCTAGGTCCGTTACGTTCCTGGCGGACAAGATCATCCAAATATCCGGTTTGATTATCCTCAAAATACTGGCCAAAAACCTCCTTCATCCTCCTCTGCGAACCGAATGGGACAAAGTCGTGACTCGACTGGAGATGAGGATGGATCAGACTTGATCCAGACGAAGGAAGATAGTTGGCGTTGATCGAAGAGTAGCTGAGGCGAGAATCGTAGCTCCGCACCAACCTGCCGTGTTCGGCCATCGCCGAAAGCGCATTACTCAACACTTCAAAGGTGAAGTCGCCGAGGGAGAGAAAGTGGCGTCCCGGATCATAAATTCCTACGGCGGAATAGGTGGAATAGGCGAGAATGTTCGGGACTACCCGGCAAGCTCCCTTTGAGATCCTTCCGCCCGGAATAATCTCGTCGGGAAATGGGAAGGTCGCTGAATCTATCGTGTCTGCACAAAAAGGGCAAAAACCCTTCCTGGTGGTTATCTCCTCGAGATTTGGCGCCTGCTCCGGTTGGAGCTTGGCCCCGGCCACAATACGACAAGAGTGTCCAAAGAGGGGATCCACCCTTTGCACAAGTGGTGTCTCAGAAAAAGCCCCACCCTCTGTCAACTTTGGCGCCATTGCTTCAAGGTCTACTTCAACCAGTGGTATCACACGAGCTCCTTTTAGGTCACAACGGGCAAACTCTAACTTAATTCAAGCGATCCGAGTAGTCTCAACGCAATTCTGCTCTATCAACCACCCTGAATTGGGCAAACAGAGCGGAATTATCCAACAACATCTAAGTTAGCCAGTTCAAGACAATAGAATCCGATCATGCCAACAATCGGCGTCTACGACCCAGATAAATTGAAGGAGCTTTTGCAGGCCGTCCTTCTAATAGAGTCCGACCTGTCTCTACCCGTCGTCCTACGCCGGGTAGTAAAGGCAGCCTGCAACCTGACGGATGCCAAATATGGGGCCATTGGAGTCCTCGATTCTTCGGGGGAGAAGCTATCGGAGTTTATTACCGAGGGTCTCTCGGATGAAGAAATACGCCTAATCGGGGATAAGCCGATCGGCAGAGGAATTCTAGGGGCTCTCATCGTCGACGCAGTCCCACTTAGGATTGCTAACCTCAGGAACCACGAGAAGAGCTTCGGATTTCCCCTACACCACCCAAAAATGTCAACATTCCTCGGTGTGCCGATCAAGGTTTCGGGCACCGTCTTTGGGAACATTTACCTTACCGAAAAGGACCAGGGCGAGGAATTTACCCCAGCTGACGAGGAAATTGTCCTCTCACTTGCCCAAGCCGCCGGAATAGCGATCGAGAATGCTCGCCTCCACTCTCGGGTTAGAGAACTCACCCTTACCGAAGATAGGGCTAGGATCGCTCGAGACCTCCACGACGAGGTCATCCAGAGAATCTTTGCCGTAGGTCTGTCCTTGCAGTCGATGACCAGGTTGATCGACTCCGACCAGTTGAGAGGACGCTTACAGGACTCCATCGACGAGTTAGACGAAACGATTAAACAGATCAGAACGACGATCTTTGCCCTGGAGACTACACAAAGGCTCGGGCAGTCTTCGGCTAGGTCAAAAATACTCACGGTAGTTTCTGAAGCGGTACAGCCTCTCGGCTTCGAGCCGATGGTCACCTTCACCGGACCGATCGACGCCTTCGTTGAAGAACCGGTGCTTTCGAATCTTCTCTCGGTCCTTCGTGAAGCGCTTTCGAACATAGCTAGACACGCCCAAGCGACGAGGGTCGACATAAACATTTCCGCCACCCAGACCCTGATCCTCAAGGTCGACGACGACGGTATTGGTCTGAAAACTGATGGACGGGTTGGAATGGGGATCAAGAATATGAGGGACCGCGCACGTCAGCTCGGTGGAGACCTTACCTTCAACACGTCCCATCTTGGTGGCGTGCAGCTGATCTGGACCGCCGACCTTTGACGGGTTACGGCCTAAAAGATAGGTCACCAGGACACCCCAAGTCCGGAGGTCGATCCACGCTCACTCCTCATTTTTACAGACAAGAACTCCTATAACCAAAGGTCAAGGTGTCACCGATACTCAATCGGCACAATCGAGGTCACCACTCCCCCGTCGGCCTATCGGACCATACCGAGATACTTCATCGCTGCCAGGTCCAGACCCAACCTATTTACGACCTCGAGTGACTCTTCGAGAACTTTGACACCGAGCAGACCTTGCAAAATAAGTCACAGCTCAATCCTTAATCCGCTACGACTCCAAAAGATCCTTCTGGATTGGGAGTTGTACTTCATCAAAGGTCAGAAACAACTCGATCAATCTATGTGAACCTCCCCGCCCTTACGGACGGGGCTTCTGGCTCCGCCGTTTGGTTGGAGTTACCAAGCATCGCTCCCGTCACGCCACCACGACCAACTGGTC
>JABEUO010000260.1 GCA_013044415.1 Acidimicrobiaceae bacterium | reverse complement strand
CTGAGTCAGGAGGATCTAAGTAGTGGGCGCATTTGACTCGTTAGGCGGGTTCAGGGTAACGCTGAATCAAATGCGGGAGCCCCGCATCACTAAGCAGTATCCCGAGGAGAAGCGGCCAAAGCCGCCTCGCTTCCATGGACGTCACGTCTTGAATCGATACGAAGACGGTATGGAGAAGTGCATCGGCTGCGAGCTATGCGCCGGGGTTTGTCCCGCCCGCTGCATCCATGTCCGGGGTCGCGACAACGACCCCGATTCTCCGACCTCACCAGGTGAGCGCTTTGGCTATGTGTATGAGATCAATTTTCTACGCTGCATCCATTGTGACCTTTGTGTTGAGGCCTGCCCTACCGAGGCAATTACGGAGTCAAAGCTCTTCGAATTCTCCTTCACCTCTCGTGAACAGGCGATCTATACCAAGGAAGAGTTGCTTGTCGACGAGGACGGTCAGCCCAAGAAACTTCCTTGGGAAGACTGGAAGGAGGGCGACGAACTGATGACTTCGGGCTGGATGAGGGCAACCGCTCCAAACGGTGAGGCCGAGTTCGAGGGCATCGTTCAATGGTCCGCCGAGGCAGGCTATGGGAGCCGAAAGCCAGAGGCTGGTCAAAGCGACCTCAGCGTCGAGGAGGCTTCCCCGAAATTTTCGATTCGTAAGGATAAAGCAGACAGAATGTTTAAAAAGTATGGGGGTAGGGTCAAGTGATCGGCCACCTCTTATTGACCACTATCGCACTCCCGGACCTTTTTACCTTTATTTTCGCGGGTCTAGCCGCACTTGTGGGCGCTGGTGGGGTCATCCTCGCCCGAAATCCCGTCCATTCGGCACTGATGCTAGTAATGACGCTTTTTTCGGTAGCGGTGCTCTTTGTTGAGCAGGACGCTCAGTTTCTCGCCGCCGTCCAGGTGATCGTCTACGCCGGTGCGATAGTCGTACTCTTCCTCTTTGTCATCATGCTCCTAGGTGTTGATCGACGAGAAGTGACGCAAAAGGATCCTTTACCAGCACAGAGACCGCTCGCAGTAGTGGCTGCGATATTGGTGCTATTAGAGATTGGACTGCTCGCTCGCTCCCACTGGTCGACGGGACAACCAGCGGTAGTGGGGCCGACCAACGGCGGACAATCAAATATCGTGGAGCTCGCAAGGGCGGTCTTCACGACCTACCTGCTTCCATTTGAAGCTACCTCCGCCCTGCTGGTTATAGCGGTTCTCGGTGCGGTGGTTTTGGCGAGACGGGCGGCGACTCCGACCGATACGGTAAGCAAACTCGATACCGCGAGTTCCGACATTTTGATAGACCTCGGAGTCGACCCAGCAAGTTCTTCTGACGACGGGCAAAGGAGCCATCAATGACAATCCCGGGGAGTTGGTACTTGACCCTGGCTGCCGTTATTTTCACCATGGGGGCTTTGGGCTTACTGGTGAGAAGGAACGTGCTGGTGATGTTCATGTGTATCGAGCTGATGCTTAATGCAGTGAATTTGACCCTGGTGACATTTTCACGAATGCTCGGCGATATAGGAGGGCAGGTGCTGGTATTTTTCGTGCTGGTAGTCGCCGCCGCCGAGGTGGTTGTGGGTCTTGGTATTATCGTTTCGATCTTCAGGCGCAGGGCGAATGTCACCGCCGATGACCTGCACCTTTTGAAGGGTTAGCCAAATGGTCTCATTCGTTGCACTTATTCCGCTATTTCCGATAGTCGGATTCTTTCTCTTGCTTCCGCTTGGGAAGAAGCTCGGCTATCCTAAAGCCGGTTGGTTGGGTACTACGGCGATCTTTCTCTCCTTCGTCGCGTCCGTAATCACCTGGGTAGGACTGTTGGCCAGGACTGGAACTCATAGGGTTTTCGTCGACCACCTCTTTACCTGGATGAATGTTGGGTCACTTAAGCTGGGTATTGATCTCTATCTTGACCCGCTTTCGATGACCATGGTGCTCTTCGTGACCGGCGTCGCTACGATCATCCACGCATATTCAATTGGATACATGAAGGGTGATCCAAGGTTTCACCAGTTCTTTGTATATCTGAACCTGTTTGTCTTTTCCATGATCGTGCTAGTCCTAGCGGGGAATATACCGCTAGCATTCGTCGGCTGGGAGGGAGTTGGGGCCTGTTCCTACTTCCTGATCTCATTTTGGTTCGAAAAGCCCAGCGCAGCTACCGCCGGCAAGAAGGCCTTCATCGTCAACAGGATCGGCGACTTCGGCTTTCTGCTCGGGAGCTTCCTTCTTTTTTACTGGGTTGGTAGCCTGAACTACGTCAACCTTTTCGGTGGGCACCTCATCCTCAGTAAGGGGAGCGCTACTGCAATCGCTCTCTTATTCTTCCTTGGTGCGGCCGGAAAGTCAGCTCAGTTACCACTGTTTACATGGCTGGTAGACGCTATGGAAGGCCCAACTCCGGTGTCTGCTTTGATCCACGCAGCAACCATGGTTACCGCAGGTGTTTACCTGATGGCAAGGCTTGCCCCGATACTTCGTTTAGCGCCGACGGCATCGATGGTGATAGCGATCGTTGGAGTTCTTACCGCATTTGTCGCCGCAGCCGCCGCAACCTCACAGGATGACATTAAAAAGGTGTTGGCCTACTCGACGGTGAGCCAACTCGGTTATATGTTTCTGGCGGTGGGTACTGGGGCTTATGTCGCCGCCATCTTTCTAATGGTGACGCACGCCTTTTACAAGGCACTCCTCTTCTTGGGATCGGGTTCTGTAATCCACTCGATGCACGATGAGCAGGACATAAAGAAGATGGGTCGGCTAAGGCGGTACATGCCGATCACGTCGGTTACCTTCATCATCGGTTGGCTGTCGATAGCCGGGTTCCCACCGTTTTCTGGTTTTTGGTCTAAGGGTGACGTACTGACGGCGGCATTTCAGAAGAGCCCATTGCTGTGGCTTGTTGGGGCGCTGACCGCCATTCTCACTGCTTACTACATGGGCAGGGAAGTTATGCTGGTCTTCTTCGGTGATTCCCGGTGGTCAGCCATCTCGGGCTCGGGTCATCAGGGCGGCCATGAGGTTGGAGAACATGAGGGTGATATGCACGTGAGTGCTCCCCATGAGTCTCCGAGGATTATGACCCTCCCGCTTATTATCTTGGCGGTCTTGGCGGTCCTCGGTGGCCTTTTGAATCTCCCCTTTGCGTCCTCTACGAGGTTTCT
>JABEUO010000259.1 GCA_013044415.1 Acidimicrobiaceae bacterium | reverse complement strand
TCTCCTTGCGACGAAGGAGACCGCAGCATGAACTGACTCCGGTTTGAGAAATCGACCGGTCAATCGATCGATCAGTGCGTGGCCCCATTTTTGCCCCACGAAGTATCCGATGCTGTCGCCAATTATCGCCCCGGCGCTGGCTGCTATCATCGCTTCGGGAAGGGTAATTCTGTGTTCAAAGGCGAGTACCCCACCCAAAATGACGGCCGTCTCCCCGGGAAATACGAATCCGACAAAAATAGATGCCTCTAGGGCGGGTAAAAGAAACACGATGAATAGGGCAAGTGCCCCGTGCAAGGTTAGGATGTTATTTGTAATCCACGACACTCTCACAATCTAGACGTCGTGTATGTGGGTTTTGTGTGTTGTGGATATTGGAGGTCCAGATGATATTAGGTGAGATCTTCGGCGGAATGGATCCGATCATCGTAATAGTGGTGATCGTACTACTTTTTGGTGCAAAGAAGCTTCCCCAACTCGCAAGGTCGCTAGGTTCCGCTTCTTCGGAATTTAAAAAGGGCCTAGACGAGGGGAGTAAGGACGAGCCAAATCCCCAGGTCACGCAGATGCCTACCCAGTCGATACCGAATAACAATCAGATCCCAACCGCTCAGCCGATCGCCCAACAAGATCTAGAGCCGCCGAAGCAGGCTTAGGGATCTACGTTCGAGGCGACCCGGGGAATCCTGATCGCCCAAGCGAAGTTCGCTGCCTCAGCCAGTAGGTGCTGGGGGTATTTGTCGTTTTAAGCTCTCATTCGCGGACCTTGTCCTTTTTGCATCCGCCTCAGGTAGATTGGGCTGGTGCACCCAAGTGTCCGAAAGACTGCTGAGATCA
The DNA here is from genome assembly GCA_013044415.1 of Acidimicrobiaceae bacterium. Lineage (GTDB taxonomy): Bacteria > Actinomycetota > Acidimicrobiia > Acidimicrobiales > Acidimicrobiaceae > JABEUN01. The sequence continues at coordinate 3,398 of JABEUO010000259.1, read as the reverse complement.
TTGAGAGCCTCGGAATGCTCGGCAAAGTAATCGAGTTTGACCGGACCACTAAAACGGCCAGGGATGCCGCAGAGGCATTGGGTTGCGACGTCGGAGCGATCGCCAACAGCCTGGTATTTATGGCCGACGACGGGGCGATCCTCGTTTTGACCTCCGGGGCTCATCGGGTGGATGAAAAGTTCTTGGCCGAGGAGATCGGATTTTCCTCATTGCGAAGGGCAACTCCAGCTGAGGTTCGCCTCCATACCGGACAGGTGGTCGGTGGTGTGTCGCCATTTGGAAGGGTCAAAGAGATCCCGGTTTACATCGACGTCTCGCTCAAGGACCACCCGACTATTTGGTCTTCGGCGGGCACCGATAATTCAGTCTTTTCTGCGAGCTATCACGAGTTGGTAGAGGCATTAGCTGCCATTGAGACCAGAGTTGCTCCACTCGTTGAGCCATAGATAAGAGCCGATCATCGCAGTGTCGGTGGCCCTAGAGGCAGAGCCCGATGGTTAAGATCTCGATATGGAGCGTTCTTGGGGACCGGGTAGGGCGATTCTCCATGCAGACCTCGACTGTTTTTTCGCGTCGGTCGAGGTGCTCGATGATCCATCATTAAAGGGACTTCCCGTTTTAGTCGGCGGAACCGGACCAAGAGGCGTAGTAGCGGCCGCAAGCTACGAAGCCCGAGTTTTTGGGGCTAGAAGTGCGATGTCGATGTCGATGGCCCAGAGGCTCTGTCCTACGGCGAAGGTAATCGCCGGTAGGTACCACCGCTATAAGGAGGTTTCGGGCCAGTTCTTTTCGATCCTTGAGTCATTCACCGATGAAATAGAGTCAGTCGGTCTCGACGAGGCATTCTTAGACGTAACCGGTGCGCAGAAACTCTTCGGCACTCCCACTCAGATTGCAGTGGAATTAAGGAGACGGGTCAAGAAGGAACTCTCACTTTCGGTTTGCGTGGGTGTTGCGGCGACAAAACAGGTGGCAAAACTGGCATCGAAGAGGGCCAAGCCGACGATCTCGGGGTCGAAGGTAATCCCAGCAAGGGGGGTAGGCGTGGTTTGGCCGGGTACCGAAGTCACCTTTTTGGCTCCACTGTCGGTGAGAGAACTTTGGGGAGTCGGACCAAAGACACAGGAGAAGCTGAAGGGGATCGGCGTCAACAAGGTATTCGAGCTGAGGGCTATCCCAGATGCCAAGTTGTTGTCGATTCTTGGTAAGGGCGGACTGCACCTGAAGAGACTCGCCGAAGGAAAAGACGACGATCCGGTTAGTGCTAGGGTCGGGGTAAAGTCGATAAGCCACGAGCAGACCTATCCATCGGACCTCGATGATCCAACCGCCATCACCACCGAGTTGGCTAGGCTAGCGGACGCAGTAGCGGCGACGGCATCAAAAAAGGGATTGGTCGCCAGGACCCTAACCTTGAAGCTTCGATACCCCGATTTTACGACGATCACAAGGTCCGCAACCTTCGACATCCCTACCTCTTCACGAGGACAAATCCTCCTTAGGCTCCGAGAACTTCTCCCCCAGGACGCTCCAGCGGTTGGCGTGAGACTACTTGGTGTCTCGCTGTCGAATCTCGGAGAAGTACAGTCGACACAGCTCCACTTGGAGGACGGTATGAAGTCGGTTAGGCAGGAGAAACTCGATAGGTCCGTAGTCGCAATTAGAGAGAAATTTGGCGAAGATTCACTGGTCCCGGCGGTCCTGATCGAAAAGGACGCGATAAAGGTCAAATTAGCTCACGACGCACAGTGGGGGTAGGTGGGTATAAAGGGCCATCCTCTAAGCCGCTTGGGAATTTCGAGGTCATGACACTTTGCTTCCATTCTCCCAGATAGCTGGCGGAATCTAATGGCTCGAAATTTAGGACCTGATTCTCGGTTTAGCTTGTCGGTTTAGCCATACCAATTTAACCTTGTAAACCTGACATTTTGAACTCGAGGGATGGTCGTCAGTTCGGCCATCAACATGCCAAGGTATTTCGGTATTTGCACTCGCACGGGTTTGGCACCTACCATTCTGACCGACACCGACACCGACACCGACACCGACACCGACACCGACACCGACACCGAGAACATGAGGTTGCCGACGAGAAGAGACTGCCGCGTAGTCGAGCTTAAACCCGGCATCGGTTGGAGTGGAAGAACGAAGACGGATCTAACCCTTTGACGGAGGTCTTTAAAGGTTGGGAGTAGTACTTCTATGGAGTTCGGTGCGACTTGGAAGGTTCGCTTTTGGCACTTCTGTTAGCCTAAGTGGGGTGAATATACCGAAGATGACGAACTTGGTGAACCTACGCCGAGCGAGGGACTTTATCGATCGCGAGTACGCCCAGTCGCTCGAGGTTTCCGATATAGCTCGCATAGCGTGTATGTCTGAAGCACACTTTTCGAGAAGCTTTCGAGCGGCATTTGGTGAAAGCCCTCACTCGTACCTGCTGACTAGACGTATCGAGCGGGCGAAGGCTCTTTTGCGCCAGGGCGAGTCGGTTACGAGGACCTGCTTTTCGGTCGGTTATCTTTCTCTCGGTTCCTTCAGTTCGCGCTTCACTGAAATTGTTGGTGAGTCTCCCACGGAGTATCGTGAACGAGACCATGGCAGCGTTAATTCACTTCCAAGTTGCTTGAGGATGATTGCCACTCGACCGCAGCGTGGAAATGTATTGTTACGAGACGATTCGGAGCGCAAAACAGCCGTCAAGTTCTGACGGGGCTCTGTCCGGTTGGTGAGTCGATTTCGGGCGACCGCTGCAAATAAGCAGGATTGAAGAAGCGGGAAAACTACCTCTTCGCATACGATAATCTCATGACGGTAACCATTTCATCAATGTTCATTCCAGTGCACGATCCTGATCTAGCGCTCGCCTTTTATCGTGACGCCTTGGACCTCGAAGTACGTTCTGACGTTGCAGCGGGTGGCTTCAGATGGGTCACCGTCGCAACACCTGGGCACGACGTTGGGATTGTTCTTTTTCAGCCGCACGGTGGGCGATCGCAAGCCGAGGGGGACGCACTCCTCTCACTGGTAACCAAGGGATCACTCCAGGCAGCGATCTTTGTAAGCGATGACCTTGATGCAACCTTCGAGAAGGTTCGGGCGTCGGGTGCTGAAGTTCTCCAAGAGCCAACTGCTCAACCATGGGGCGTGACGGATTGTGCATTTAGGGATCCTTCTGGCAACCTCGTCAGAATCGCACAGGCGTGATATTGGTTAGGCGCCGCCTTTAGGAGCTTTTGCAGCGGGGATTCCAATATCGGTGCTCGGTGAAGGCGGAGCGAAGTTATCGCCAATTTGTCCTCTACTCAAGGGACAAAAAGAGAAATAAGCTCCAGATCGAATACGGGGTCATTACTACCAAAGAGGGACTTCCTCTTGGTGTCAAGGTATTCAATGGCAAT
>JABEUO010000057.1 GCA_013044415.1 Acidimicrobiaceae bacterium | reverse complement strand
CTTGGCATCGCCGAATGAGAAGACTCCGCCGTCCGATGCTACGAGCCAATAACCCTTGCCGTCTGGAGTAGCCGCCATCCCGACAATCGGCTTGTTGAGGCGGATTGAAGCCGTTGAACCGAGGTTAGCCGCGTCTCCGAATGCGTAGACGTCTCCATATCCGTCAATAAGCCAATACCCCTTGCCATCTGGAGTTGAATGCAACGAAGTTATAGGAGATCGCAGGGCGGCAGAGGAGACCGAGCCATAGTTTGCCGCAGAACCGAAGGCGTAGACGCCACCTTGTGGCGAAGTTATCCAGTAACCGGGCGGAGGAGGCGGCAGAGTGGTCGTCGTAGGTGAATTGAGTCCGGTACCTTGCAACGAAATGGGACCGGTAATTTCGAACCAGTCGGAATTTAGTCCTAAATAGCTCGCAAACTGAGCTCCGGATACCGATACAGAACCCGTCGAACCACTCACGGTCATCTGTTCTACTCGCCCACCCATGTCTCCGAGGCCATTTCTTGAGACCACGTTGATTCCGGTAAGTGTCCCGATTTGAGGGAAAGCCGCCTGGATAGAGGATTCGGATACTTGGGTCGTCCAGTTGTGGTTTGGATTGCAAGCCCCCGGAATACAGATCCCGTCGTAGGCATCGACAACTCCTGGGAAGGCTCCATTTTCCGTATACCCTCCCGTTGAAGATGAATATTGGGTCTCAACCACCGTCGATCCATTCACAACGACCTGGCCCGCAGTCAGCGTTACTGCTTGATCGGCTATCGCATAGAGCTGATATAGCGGCGAGCTTGGGTTGTGCATCCCGAGGTAAACCTGACAGTAGGTGCTGTCACAGATGTCTGCGTACCCGAATCTATTCAATGTGCTCACGGCGTAGGACCTGACCATCACCGCCTGGGCTTCCAAAGCCTGAAATCCCCACGGTTGCCCCTGAGGCCCCGTTGCACCTAGCTGTCCCCACGAAGCCGGCATTTCAGAGGCTACAACCCCCTTGGCGTAGCTCTCCAGTGGTAACACGTTTACTAATCTCTGGCTGCCAGCGACATCCGCCGCCTGAACTAGACCGCGTACGACTTCGGTTCCAGACGGAAGGCAGAGATTCAGCGCCTCCGAATATGTTTCCTGATCTATAGCGCTAGCCGAGCCACCAACCGAAGGCGTTATCGTAGCCTGGGACTCGGGAACGTTGGCGATCTGCGCCAACGGTGCCTGGACCCCACAAGCAGCCGGGGCGGTGGACTGAAGTATATTCCAAGTGCTTCCGACGATGTCCATCTGCACCATATAGCCAGCGGGCACCGCATGCCCCGCTACGGAATAAGGCGCGGCCGACGACACCGTTATATTTGATCCATCGTTACCGGTGATTACAACCCTTATCATCTGGTCCGATGTGGTGCCAATCGTCGTACCAGAGAAATAGTGTGCCAGGATCTGCTGGTAGGTTTGCTGGCCCTCTACTGCGTATCCAAGTGCCCCATATTGTCCTGCACCGTATCCATGCCCCCAGCCATGCCCGGTAAAGGTGAGATAAGTGTCGGCACTAGCTGCTGAGTTGCCAGAGATCAAGACCCAGCCAAAGGTGGTCATTATCGCAGCCAAAAGGCCAAAAAGAACTCCTAGTCCACCCCTTTTTCCCCGACGGATCCGATGGTTAGGCGTCCTCAAAAATGATGGCCCCACTTGAAACTCCGTTCGCTAGCCAGTTGAGCAGCGAGTGCCGAAAATTAAGCTTCTCGGCCGCTTAGCACCTCCGAGGATTCTCCCCGGCAGTTGGTTCTATCGGTACCAAAAGGCATGATCTTGAATCACAAGCAGCCGTGTAATTTCAATTGGCTCACGCCATGATATTCCCTAATAACATAGCAAGAATTATCGCAGGTCGCCGCCTTGGAGAAATTAACTCAGCGACACCTGTCGTCAACCTGCCATACCGACTACCCCGCCGTCATTCCATCTAGGATTGTTGATCAGATGGCGACTCCTAGGAAGAAGTAGTGACAGAAGACTTCAAAGACCAGCTGACCGAAGCGGACGGTAGTAAATCCCAATCCGTAACAGAGATGGAATCAACAGATTTCGGGTCCATTTCATCGGGTGGTCATCCTGATACTTTTATTGCTTCACCATTACCACCCGAAGTGAGTCACTACGGTTCAATGAGCCCATTCCAGGAGTCGATTCAGGCCAGGATTACTCAAGAGGTCGAGCGTAAGAGAAGAGCGGGTGTATTTCCACCTACATTCGAAAGGCGCCTCAGAGATAGCTTCGAGAGGTTAGTTCCACAAGGTGGCGGGACATCGAGGGAGGACTTTAGGTCACTCTTTCGCTCGACCGATAGGGCCGCCTTTATGGACATTGACGTCCCAATTGCATCCAATAGACGAGGGGTTTCAAAGCTAAAAAAGGTGATTCGATCGCTAACGGCATGGTATCTGAACTACCTCCTCCAGCAGATAACCAACTTTAGCGCTAACCTGATGCAGCTACTCGCGGCGATGGATCTCCGGATCAAGACCCTTGAAAATCGGATTCCACCCCAAGGTAGAGCAGTTGGTAGTTCAATTGCCATCCCAATTAGCGAAAAGGCCTCTGCTTACGTTTCCGGGGAACTAAGCAACCTACCAGGACGTTCGATTGTCACGGGTTGCTGTTCCTCAAACGTACTTACCGCACTATTTACTACTGGAGCCGACGTCTACGGTATTGACACCGACGAGACACTCCTTGACCAGCTCCAACAGAGAGGTCTGGATGTCAGGCTCGCATCCACCTTGGAAGAACTCGAAAACGTAAGGCCTGAATCACTAAGTTGCGTAGTGCTCCAAGGTGACTATGAACTCGAATCGATTAGCAAAATACGGAAGATAATCGATTCTGCCGCATCTGCGGTAGGGGCTGGCGGAAAGATTGTGCTAGTTACTCATCGTCCCGAACTGAAACTTGAAGATAGACGGTCCATAATTGCGATCGATCTTGCGCCTGGACACCTCATGCACCGAGAGACCTGGGAAGAACTACTCTGCATGGTGACTCCCAAACTCTCTTTGGAAGTCAGAGAAGGCAATAATGCCTTCCCAGAACGCATTATCATCGCTACTAAATTAACTAATTAACCGGGACTCAATCGAAAGCCCATGGAAATTCATCAGTTTGTACCCTCATTCGCACCAATGGACGCAATCGGAGCTCATGCGCTATCTTTGAGGGATCTCCTTAGGGAGCAAGGTGTGACCTCAGAGATCTTTGCGGACGAGATCAAGCCGGGTCTTGAATCACAAGCTACAACGTTTTCAAAGTTTCATCGCATACCGAGCAAGAATCGGTGGCTCATTTACCAGGGTTCTACCCTTTCGCCGATGGCGCACAAATTATCCGAACGCAAAGAACCACTGATCATTAATTACCACAACATAACACCGCCATCCTTAGTTCAGAGTTGGGATTTTGGTGCTTCGATGGCCACGTCTGTAGCACTTGACCAGATGGGGAGGCTTTCCGCAGTAGCCCTTGGATCTATCGCAGTTTCGCGCTTTAACGCCCGTAGTCTGGTTGAACTCGGATTTAAAAAGCCAGTCGTCGCCTCGCCGCTGATCCCGCATCAAAACGTGAAAACGAGGCTAGACAAGGACACCCCGAACGGTGCGACCTGGTTATTTGTCGGAAGGATCTTTCCCAACAAAGCACAACACGACCTGATAGCTGCATTGGCGGCATACAGGAAGACATTTGACAAAGATGCTCGGTTAATCCTCGTAGGCAAGCGGACCTCTGAGAGCTATTTTCAGGCCTTGGAAACCTATGCCGATACTCTGATGGTCGGCGACTCAGTGTCGTTCGCCGGAGCGGTAACGGACGAGGAACTCGCAGGCTACTATCACGACGCCGACCTGTTCGTGTCCGCATCCGACCACGAAGGTTTCTGCTTTCCAATCATCGAGGCCATGCGCTACCGTCTGCCGGTACTTGCCTACGCCTCCGGTGCAATTCCTGAGACCGTTGGAGATGGTGGAGTACTGCTCAAGGAGAAGTCACCATTTCAGTTCGCCGCCGCCGCCTGGATCTTGCTGAATGACCCGCAGGTTCGTGCAAAATGCAAACTTGGAGCGGACATACAGCTCGAAAAGTACAGCTTCCAATCGGCGAAGGTGCAGAATTTAGCCGCACTGGCCAGCTTCATACCCCCCCTACAAAGGGAACTTTAGTTGGTTGCACTTCACCAGTTCGTACCGTCACTTTTAAGTTCAGACGCAATCGGCTCTCACGTACTCGAAATAAAACGCACACTCGACGTTTTCGGGATACCAAATGAAATCTTTGTGAGCTCGAAAAGGGATGATCATGTGGGGATCGCTCACCCCTTCACGGAATATCCAAAAATGCGAAATGACGGTGATATCCTGCTTTACCATGTAGCGGGGGCGTCCAGCATGGCCGACTTCCTTTCATCACGCAAGGAAGCAATCTGGATTGATTATCACAACATCACACCAGCGGCCTTTTTTGATGGTTGGGACAATCGAACAGCTGCCAACCAGCACCTTGGTCGCGTGCAGTTGGAGAGACTAGCGAGTATCGCCGAGCTTGCTCTCGCTGATTCCCACTTCAACGAATCCGAACTGATCGATCTCGGCTTCTCCGCGACAGGAGTACTGCCATTTCTCTTTAATCCAGACAACTTCGAGGACTCAGAGATTGACCCTACCATCCTGCACGGTGAAACAGAGAGATGGATATTTGTAGGTCGTATCACCCCGAACAAAGCGCAGCACAATCTCATAAGATCTTTCGCCCTCTACAGGGAACTCTTCAACCCCAACAGCGAACTCTTCCTAATCGGCAAACCGTCTACCCCTAGGTACTTCGATTCCCTTGCCAAAATGATCGACGAATTAGGCCTTGGCGATTGTGTTTTCCTTACAGGAGGCGTAAGCGACAAAGAATTATCCGGTTACTACCAAAGTGCAGATATATTCGTATCCCTCTCCGAGCATGAAGGTTTCTGTGTTCCGCTACTTGAGGCTATGCACTATCGGTTGCCAATTTTGGCACTGGCCTCTTCCGCAGTCCCGGAGACCTTGGCTGATGCGGGGGTTCTAATAGAGAGCTCAGACCCGCTTAGCGTGGCGGTAGCGGCGAACCTCGTGCTCAGGGACCCGGCGCTCCTTGATGAGCTACGCCAACGGGCGGAAGAAAGATTGACCCAACTCTCCCTCGAATACGCCAGAAATCACCTAGAGAAAATATTGTACAGCTATGGACTAGGGACCGAAAAACGGCTATGAATCAGAAACTCGATAATCAAGGTACCGCTCCCGAGGCGGCCAGTCGCCCCAAGATAAGTTTTGTCACCCCGCGCTTCGGCTCTGACATAACTGGAGGCGCTGAATTTGCCGCCAGGATGATCGCTGAACGCCTCGCTAAGCGTGGCTACACCGTCGAGGCGCTGACCACCGTGGCTGGCGATATCGCAAGTTGGGAAGCAAGCTACGACGAGGGTGAAAAAAATGAAAATGGCGTGATCGTCAAGCGTTTTGCCGTTGACCAAGGTCGATCGAAAGACTTTGCTGCATTCTCCAAGAAAATTGAGTTCTTCGCCAAGTCGGCAACTGCTGACGAAGCAATGGAATACATTCGACTCCAAGGACCAGTATCTCAGGGGCTTATTGATGCAATCTCCGACACCGACTCAGACTTTATAGCTTTTTACCCTTACCTCTATCACCCAGTCGTCCATGCCATGCCACAAGTGCTCTCCAGATCCGTCCTGCACCCTGCGGCCCATGATGAAGCAGCGCTCTATCTGCCAATCTTTAACGAGATCTTCGAAAAGGCAGGAAGGCTGGTCTTCCACACATACGCCGAGGAAGAACTGGTTAAGTCAATTTTTCGAATTTCACAGGCTCGCCGCATAGTCCTTGGCCTCGGAATTGACCCGGCACCCCCAGCTATCAAACTAACGGGTCAGGAAGTGTTGGGGCTATCCCCGGCGGAGCCCTACCTATGCGCACTTGGAAGGGTGGATACTCTCAAAGGCACCACCATGCTAGCTCACTTCGTTTCTACCTACCGGGAGCGCCATCAAAAAAACGTCTCCTTGGCCCTCGTTGGTCCCGTTGCAATCGCCCCAGACGAGCAACCCTGGCTGAAAATCACCGGCCAAGTCTCTGAAGAGGAAAAATGGGCCATCCTCAGGGACTGCACTTTGTTTGTCTCCCCTTCCTACTACGAATCTTTTTCGTTGGTCATTATGGAAGCTTGGAGCGTCGGAGTTCCGGTACTCGTAAATGGTCGCTGCGCCGCCACAACCGAGCACGTAATCCGGTCCAAAGCGGGGGCAGTCTTTCAAAACTATCCCGAATTCGAAGTAGCCCTCGAACTACTGCTCGACGGAGAGCAGATCAGGAATGAACTTGGTCAACGGGGAAAGATATACGTAGAAAAAAACTTTACCTGGGGTGTTGTCATCGACAGGTATATAAACTTCCTCTTCGGCTGATGGATATTCTTCTTACGGCTGGGGTGGGGCAAATGTCGGGCAACGGACAGTTCAGCAAACAGTGAGCAGCGATGATAAGCTATACACCAAAGATGGAAACGATGGTCAATTATACGACCAACCATTAACTGCACATTATCCAGGGCTTGTCGAACGACTTCCCTTTAGGGATATCACTACCCTAGGGGACTTGCCCAGGCGGGACCTCTCAGCCATCCAGAGAATCTGTGACCATGACGCTAATTTTACCGAGGTCATCTCGGTCGTCATAGTTAGTGACCCTTGCGCCGATCCGAGCGACCAGCAGTGCGCATTGACCCTTAGGTCAGTATTGGGCCAATGTTATCGCACGATCGAACTTATCCTTCCAGAACAATTCGCCTATTTGGCTTCCCGAGACCGTGTGCCGAATGGTATCGAGCTGACAAGTTACCCAATGGACCCAAATTCAGCATCGAAGAGCTTCCAAACGGCTTCGTCGTTAGCCAAGGCGGAATTAATCGTTCCACTTCGACTCGGTGATCGCCTCGCCGTTGACGCCCTCTACAGACTCAAAGCCGCAGAAATAGCGGATCAGTTGGCACCATTTTTCTATTCCGACATCGTGTCCGAAGACGAAAATCACCGTCTCCATTCGCCCCTGTGGCATTCCAACTGGGACTGGATTCTCATGGCCCAGACCGACGCAACCAAAGGGATGCTCGGTCTTCGTCGTCGGGCACTAAGTGCAATTCGATCACAAGAATGGCTTTTCGAATTCGATTCAACAGAAAAAGTTGTAACCTACCGGGACTTATGCTGGTCTCTCGCTCTGAAACTGTCCACCGATTATTCCTACTCTGAACCTTGCCACATTGCCCACCTGAGCTACATTGAGACCACAGATGGAATATCAACTAGAACAGATACCCTTCGACCTCGAAGGATGCTGGATCATACCGAGAAAAAGGCCTCCGAGCAAGGCCCTATGCATGAGATAATTCGGCAATACATTTCGTCACTCGGCCTTGATCTTTCGATCGAAAAACACCCAGATGGCCAGCGGTACACCTTGATCTCCAGCTCCGAATTTAACCCCCGTATCTCAATAGTGATTCCCAACCGTGACGGCCCTGGACTTCTGGCAAATGCCCTGGATTCGATATTAAACACCAACTACCGCAACCTCCAAATCATCATCGTCGACGACGCCTCTGTAGATTCAGAAACCTACAAGTTGTACGATCTATTACTTTCAAAGCGGTCCCAAGTAAAAGTGGAAGTAATCGAGACCAAAGAACCAACGTTCAACTATTCGCGCCTCATCAACCTAGGTAGAAAGCGGGTGGATGGCGAGTACATGGTGACAATGAATAACGACGTCGAGCTGATATCAAGGGATACCTTGGACTTGATCACCGGATTGGCAAGCCTCCCAAAAACCGGTGTTGTCGGAACCCGCCTCCTCTATGAGGATCTAACCATACAGCACGTCGGGGTTGCCTTAGGAATTAATCGCTTCGCTGGGCACTATATGAACGGAATACACATGGACAAAAGAGCTAGCGACGACATCGCTCGCAACGTTCACCGCGCCTCAGCCACCACCGGGGCGCTTCAACTCTTCCGGACTGACGTCTTCGACGCCGTGGGAGGTTACGACGAAGAGCAATTCCCGGTCGCCTTTAACGATGTCGACTTTTGCCTCAGAGTCGGAGAATTAGGACTTGAGGTACTGATCGATACCCGTCCGATCGTTTTCCATTACGAAGGTAAAACCCGCGGAAACGAGCATGGCAACCACTATCGGTTCAATAGTTGGGTCCGAGAGGAAGCTGCTTTCGCCCAAAGATGGGGCGGGAAACTTATCTCCGATCCCTTCTACCCTCGTATCCGAGAAACCTTGCTCTCCTGGCAGTCGAATCAACAATCCTGAAGCCACATAAACACCTACCCATTAGCGCAAAGGGCCGACAACCAGGAACGTTTCGTGGTGTTTGAGCTAGAACCAACTAGCTCCGGCCGGACCATGCTGAACCGCCATGGGTCCGCCGCCATCAGCCATATCTCCAGTGAGCAGACTTTCACCACGGCCAGAAAATAGCATCTAGCGCTAAATTTACTTACTCTAGTCCCTGGTTGGCTGGTGGATTATCAAGAACCAGACTCCTGCAGAATCGATACCGGCATGTTAACCATCCCTGTACATTTAGTTGGATTCACAATCTTGAATGCCTGCTCAATCGGACGCCAGTCAATCCTCGCACCGCCAGGAATTTGATAGAGTGATGCGGCTACGGAAAACACCCCATCCAACAGTGGCATTGGACCGAGTTCTACTATAAATTCACCCTGGCCATAAAGGGAATAAGAGCCAAATCCTAAATCCTCGGAGGTGGCTGAAAAGACCAGCTCTCCCCGGACATCGGTAACCTCGACACCCACAAGGACCTCCTGGAGGGAGGTGGACTCATAGTGCAGGTCTAGGGAAACAATATCATTTGGTACCGCATAACCCCTCGATGGATCGGGGAGAAGCAGTGAAATCGATGTTATCAGGGCCGGTGGACTCTGTGGTCTCTGAGATGATCCAACCGTCGAATCGTCACTTTGGTCGATCGCCTCTACTGCGTTAGGATCATGGTTTAAGCCCGAGCCCTTCAATTGGTAATCCCTCAAGATTCCGATAGCCTCAGCGGTAGGGCCTCCACCGACAACCTTCGAGTGATCAAGTACGTAGGCGCGGTCACACACCGCCCTGACCAGATCGGCGGAGTGAGACACAAAGACTATCGTTCGGCCCTCCTTCTGAAAAGAATTGACCTTGTCGAGGCATTTCCTTTGGAAGTTCTCGTCCCCTACGGCTAGCACCTCATCAATCAGCAGGACATCAGGGTCCATATTTACAGCAACGGCGAAACCGAGCCTGGTGTACATGCCGGACGAATAGAACTTGACCTGATTTTCAATAAATCCACCCAGTTCGGAAAAGTCGACAATATCGTCAAAACGACGATCCACCTCCCTCTTGGGCATCCCGAGGAGGGAGGCGTTTAGATAAATATTGTCCCTTCCAGACAACTCAGGATGGAATCCCGCCCCAAGCTCCAGCATCGCCGCCACCCGGCCGCGCACCCTTATCTCACCGCTACTTGGTAGCAAGATCCCGGCAATGCACTTGAGAAGCGTCGACTTACCCGAACCATTATGCCCAATCAGTCCGAGGGTCTCACCCTCTTGAACTTCGATGTTTATATCCCGGAGTGCCCAAAACTCCTCATAGGGTACCTTGCCTAGGTGGATCACCCTCTCCTTCAGAGAGGTCATCTTCTCCTTGTAAAGCCTAAATCGCTTCGAGACGTCTACAACTTGGACTGCCACCGACATTGTCTATAGCTCCTCTACGAAGTTGCCTTCAAGGCGCCCAAACACATATAAGGCGCCAACGAAGAGGACTATTCCGACGACAATCGTTACCAGCAAATGGGTTAGGTACCAGCCTTGACCTGCGGAAGGCAGGATATTTATTATCGCGTGTGTGGCATTCGTAGAAATTGGTGAAACCTTGCCATATAACGCGCGTTGAAAAGTCACTACTGGTGTGACAACTGGATTCAGCAAATAAACCCACAATAATCCGTGCTTATTGATCGGGACAGCGAGTTCCATATAGGGATATACCACCGGAGTGCCCCAAAACCAAGCCACCAGCAGCACCTCGATTAGGTGCCTTGTATCTCGTAGATAAACATTAACCGCCGACAGAAACACTGCGAGTGCTGAGGCAAAAATTAAAAGTGCGACCATCGCAATTGGGACGAGCCACAGGTAGCCCCAAGTCGGAAGGACACGAAAAATTATCATGAAGATGATAAGTACAATCGCCTGGAACAAGAAGAAGACAAATGCAGCTCCGACCGAAGCTAGCGCTAGAATTTCCCGCGGGAATGAGACCTTCTTGACCAGTCCAGCGTTATCTACTACCGCAGTTGTGGCCGCCGAAATCGACGTCTGGAAAAGATTCCACACCAAAAGGCCGCTTGGCAAAAAAATGGCGTAATCGGGAACACCGTTCTTCAAAACTTTCTGGAACACCAGAAAGTAGATGAGGATATACATTGCCGGGTTGAGCATCGACCATACAATTCCGAGCGCCGAATTCTTGTACTTGACCGAGATTTCCTTCCCAATTAGGCCAAATAGAAGGTCCCTATAACGATAAGTGTTGGTGAGCCTCTTCCGAAGGGACATCTTGGGCTTGACGACAGTCAATTGGCCAGAAGAGTGCCTCCTGGAAATCGCTGCAATATCTTCTGCCTCAAAACCACCCTGCTCACTTAGCAATTAGCCTCCAGCGTGACCCACGCAAAGAAAAGTATTAATCCACAACAGCCTAGTGCAGCATTACTTGGCGCAAACCCAGAGTTTTAAAAGCCTGCCTCGACATCTTTTTACGACCAAGTTAGCCAAGCTGCGCTATCTATCGCAAAAACTCCAGCTGCCAAGCTTGCCCGGTCGAATCGCAAACCAGTATCCTCGTAAAGCTCCAGCCAAACACTATCCGATACCGACATCGACAAGTCCACCATTTAATCCTAGGCTTCAGCCGAGCAGGTTTGGTTGGCAACGTCGTTGACCATACCGGAGTTATCACCTAGCACCGGGTCGTGCCGCCCGGTCAGCTAAAAGACCGCACCCGACTCACCTACAACGCCTTCGAACTGTCCAGCAAGCCAAAACTGATTGACTCGAAAACGGCAATATTCAGTGATCTCACGGACAACATCCAAACCACCTGCAAAATCAGATTTTGCACGCTGCGTCCAGGGGCAATCAAACAATTAACTTCGCACTTAGACGTCGGTCGTAAAGACTGAAAAAAGTGGAATGGTCACAAACT
>JABEUO010000258.1 GCA_013044415.1 Acidimicrobiaceae bacterium | reverse complement strand
GGAGCAATGGCTGCATCGGGAAATATGACAACTCTTGATGGCAAGTTTGTCCTCAACTCCGAAGGTGCTCAAACTGGCGAGCTTTTGCCGGTTGCACAGCTGTTCCCTTCGAGCACGGGGATCACACTTAAGGCGGTCTATCCCGCCAGCCAGGCAACAGGAACTGCTGTCTATCCCGCTCCCGGAGCATAACTTAGAAGGCTTTGAATGCTCCCCGGGATTATCCCAGGGAGCATTCAACTAGATCAACAGCTGAGGAAAAGTAAATGCTCTTTGAATACGCCATTGTTGGAGGGATTCTTCTCGGCATATTCTACGCCTTATTATCGGTCGGGCTAAACGTCGTATTTGGGGCACAAAAAATAATCAACCTAGCCCATGGGGACGTCATTATGCTCGGCGGGTATGCCGCCTGGGAACTCTACCAAACCTACAAGATTTCACCAATAATCTCTACCATCATCGTGGTTCCGATAACGGTTGTCATCGGTTACCTCCTGAACAGATTGATCGCCCCCCGGCTCGGCAAGTCTTCCGACCCCGAGATGTTGTCCCTTATTCTGTTTTTCGGGCTTTCACAAGTGATCGAAGCGCTCTCAACTCTGGTTTTTGGAAATGCCGAGCGGTCCCTGCCTATCAACTCTATCCCGACTTCGCCATTTAAGTTATTTGGAGAGTCTTACCCGGCTGACTGGTGGGTTTCTGCGCTGGTTGCCATACCACTTTTAGCAATCTTTCTCCTGTTTCTTTACAGAAGTTCGGTTGGATTACAGGTCAGGGCGGTCATTTCTGACTCCGTCGAAGCCGCAGTAGCAGGCATAAACGCTCGCCGCATATCTGGACTCTACTTCGGAGTCGGCTTCGCCCTCGCTGCATGCGCTGGGGTGTGGGGTGTTTTCATATTCGGAGGAGTCAGTCCAACCGAGGGTCCGGCAATCACCGTTACCGCATTTGCGATCATCGTCTTTGGTTCGTTGGGAAACCCAATCGGAACGCTTGTCGCTGGAATAATCTTCGGAATCTTTTATCAGCTGGCGCAGGTGTACGTGCCAAGCTGGTCGAACCTCGTGCCTTATGCCCTTGTAATCGCTACAATGCTAACTCGCCCACAGGGACTTTTCGGAAGAAGGCAGAGAGTTGCCTAAAACAGCAGAAATCAAAACCCTACAAAACACGGGTTCAAAAACCAAGACACTAATAAGTCCAGCTATTGCGACCTTGGTGCCGGTAATAGGTTTCGCATTAGCGATTCACGTCTACTCCAATGAGCTACTGCTCACCTACATGGCTATATACGTTGCCCTCGCTCAGGGCGTAAACATAATGTACGGCTTCACCGGCTACCTGCCATTCGGCTACTTTGGTTTCTTTGGCGTAGGCGCCTATGTCTCAGGCTTAGCGATGTTAAATTACAACCTTCCGCCGGTTGTGGCGGTGATCGTCGGAGGGTTAGGCGGCGCCCTGGTCGGGGCCATCCTTTCACCGTTATTTAGGCTTAGAGGCGCTTATTTCGCAATCGGGACCTTAGCTGCGAGCGAGGCCATTTATACCATTGTTGCAAATCCATCCTTACAGTCGATAACTAACGGTCCTTATGGCCTTAACCTCGCAAACTACTACTCCTCCGGAATGGCCTATGGCTCAGCAATTGCCCTGGTAGCTATCTCAATTATCGCCGTAAGCTATGTTCGCGGTTCTCGCTTCGGCCTGACCCTAAAAGCTATAAGGGATGATCCATACTCGGCCTCAATGGCCGGAGTAAACGTGCCGCGGCAACGCTTCTATGCTTGGCTAATTTCTGCCGCTATCGCCGGAATGGCCGGAAGCATCTTCGGATGGGCCACGAGCGTCTTCTATCCCCAAGCCGTATTCGACTCGAGCCTTTCGGTACTGGCAATCGTATTCGCACTTTTTGGTGGTGTGGGATCGGTCTGGGGTCCAACGATCGGTGCAGTCCTCCTTTACTCGGTTTACAATGCAATCGGCATCTCAAACCCCGAGTATTTCCAGCTCATTTATGGATTGGTAATAGTACTGCTAGTCCTTTTTGCGCCCCGTGGACTGCTCGGCTTCTGGAACTTCTTTGCACAAAAAATCCGCAGGAAGCGAGTTACAAATGACTGACTCTCCGGTACTGCTTAGAATCGAGGAACTAACCACAGTATTTGGTGGTCTCAAGGCTCTTAGCCAAGTATCTCTCGACATCAATCCAGGTGAAGCAGTAGGCCTAGTGGGGCCAAACGGATCCGGGAAGACCACTCTCGTAAATACGGTATGCGGTCTTTACCGACCAGCTTCTGGCAGGGTCATCCTTGAAGGAACCGAAATCACCGGTCACCGACCGCACCTGATAGCGAGGGCTGGCATTAATAGGACGTTTCAAATTCCAAAACCATTCAAGGACCTTTCAGTGTACGAAAACGTACGGGTATCTTCGATCCATAGTCGCAACCACACCTCGATCGAGGGAGCTCTGGCTCGCGTAAACCTAGCGGAACTTGCAAACCACCCTATTTCTGAGCTAACTGCTGCCCAGCAAAAACGGTTAGACCTTGCTAGAGCCCTCGCCCTAGAACCGAAGGTAATTTTCGTGGACGAACTTGCCGCTGGGCTGACTCCGGGTGAACTTCACGAGGTTGCAGAGATGCTTAAGGAGTTCCAAAGCTCTGGCATAGCCCTAATTGTAGTTGAGCACCTGATGGGATTCTTGGAGCAGGTAGTCTCTTCGGTCCTAGTCCTTAGCGCCGGTCGAACTATCTTTACCGGACCACTAAGAACCGCACTCGAAGACGTAGAAGTTAAAAGGGTCTTTCTCGGAGGAGAATCAGATGCTGGAAATTAAGCAGATGAACTCCGGTTATGGCCCGATGCAGGTCCTCTGGAATCTCGATCTAATGGTCAATCCGAATGAAGTCCAAATAGTCCTAGGCGCCAATGGAGCAGGAAAGTCGACCCTTCTCAAGGTCATCGTCGGGCTTTTACCCCTCTGGTCTGGAAGCCTTTTGATGGACGGAGATGACATTGCCCACCTGCCAGTAACCGCTCGCGTAAAGCGCGGGGTCGGATACATGAGTGAAAAGGGTATATTCCCCGAGCTAACCGTCGAAGAAAACCTAAGATTAGGTGGCTTATCGAAAAAACGGGGTGAAATTCAGGATCAAATTGACAGCGTGTACCAGCGATTCCCCGAGCTGAAGGAACGGAGGGGATCCGTGGCCGGCGGACTATCGGGAGGACAGAGAAAGCTAGTAGGCGTCGGTCGCTCTCTTATCTCCCAACCTAAGGTACTGCTAATGGACGAGCCTTCATCCGGACTCTCACCGCGATATGTTTCGGAGGTCATCGATAGATTGGCCGAGCTACGCGGACACATGACCCTAGTAATAGCGGAGCAAAATATATCGTTTCTCAAAATAGCCGATACCGTCAGCGTTATAGAGGGTGGCCGAACAAGGTTCGAAGGTAGCGTCACTGACTTCACCAACGACGACAACCTCAAAACTGCCTTCTTTGGAATCGAATAGGTCCACAGTGCTACTGGTGCCCTCGGGTGTTTGGTCAAGTTCGCTAAATCTTATTCAGCGACGCCACCCGTAACACTTGGGAATCACTCGACCGACTCTTAAATACATAGTGACCGACCAAGGTGTCGGCCACTATGTATCAAGCTCAGTTGGCGCAGCTTAGAAGCCAACCAAATTTATCTCATCTGAGGACAATTCCTGCTTTCCCCATTTAAGAAGAACAAGGGATGTTAGGGCTCCAAGAACAAAGATAACCGCCGACCACCGGAATGCGGTTATGTAGCTGTGAACGCCAGCCTCAGCCAAGAGGAGAGGCGAAGGAACCTTATGGATCAGAAAATTAGTCGCTGTAGTTGCGGCCAAGGTGTTGAGTAATGCCGTTCCTATTGACCCACCGATCTGCTGAGCGGTATTGACCGTGGCGGACGCTACCCCCGCATCTTCTGGAGAAACTCCAGCTGTGGCGGCGTTTATCGACGGTGCAAATACAGATCCGAGTCCGAGTCCTAAAACAAGTAGGGCTGGCAGAATAACCCCTGGGTAGCTGGCATGGACCGTGATGCGAGTCAGAAGCAGAAGGCCAAATGCTGAAATGAGCATTCCAGCCACCACCATCGGCTTTGGACCAATACGCGGTAGCAGAACAGCGGTAGCTATCGAAGCGGTCACTACCAGCACGGCGATCATGGGCAAGAAAGCGATACCGGTCTTCACCGGAGAGTACCCGAGAGTCGATTGCATGAAGTAGGTGAGGAAGAGAAACACACCGAACATTCCAACCGCCGACAAAAACACGGCGATATACGATCCTCCACGAGTCCTATCTAGTACCACCCTCATTGGAAGCAGCGGATGCGGTGCCTTACTTTCAATTTGCACGAAAACACCTAGCAGTAGGACACCTATAGCCAGGAAAACTAGTGTTATGTCATTTAACCAACCTGAAGTCTCGGCATGAGAGAAACCGTAAACCAATGAAAACATTGAAATAGATCCAGCTAGCACACCGGGTATGTCCAGTCTCACCTTTTCGCGCTCAGCATCATGGCGCAGAAAGATAATTCCACCTATCGTTGCCGCAATAGCAAAGACCAAATTTATATACAGGCTCCAGCGCCAAGAAAGGTACTGCGTAAGAAATCCGCCAAGTAAAAGTCCCAGTGCTGCGCCACCACCGGCTATAGCACCAAAAACTCCGAAAGCCTTGCCTCGCTCTTTTGGGTCGGAGAAGGTAGTGGTCAGTAGTGAAAGTGCGGCTGGGGCTAAAAGTGCACCAAAAGCGCCTTGAATCACCCGCGCACTTACCAGCATTGGGAAGCCAGTTGCAGCTCCTCCGACTGCAGAAGCAACGGCAAAGCCGATTAGCCCTACCAGAAAGACTCTTTTGCGACCAAAATAGTCGGCAACTCTCCCTCCAAGCAGGAGGAGACTGCCAAACGAAAGCGCATAACCAGTGACAATCCACTGCCGGTCTGCGGTCGAGAAAGCTAAAGCCTTCTGCGCAGAAGGTAATGCAATGTTAACTACAGTCGCGTCAAGAACAACCATCAACTGTGCAATTGCAACGACCGCCAGTATCCACCAGCGTCGATTGTAAATATGATGGGCTAATTTCTCAGCCTCACTTGCCCCGTGCCTGAGGGTCACCCCGGCACCATTCGGCAAATCGAGCGATGACTCCACCAAAATCCTCCTATGGATATGGAGACTACTTCTCCACTTGTCAGACCAACATATAACAATCCGGAGATATTCCCTCCACTTTGAGCTAGTTTGTTAAGGGTGATAAAGCATCGACGTTTATCAACCGGGGATGCACCAGACGGTCGTCTTCGCCATTTGCGCAGAGATGCCGAAGAAAATCGCGATCGAATATTGAAATCCGCACACGAACTCTTTGCGGCCAAAGGTTTGGGAGTAACACTTGACGACGTTGCCCACCATGCTCGACTCGGAGTAGGCACCGTGTATCGTCGCTTCCCCAACAAAGAATCCCTGGTAGAGGCACTATTTGAGCAGCGCATCATAGAACTCATCGACATAGCCAGAAAAAGCCTTGCTTTCGAAGACGGATGGGAAGGGTTCCTATACCTCATGCTAAATATGCTGACCCTCGAGGCTGAAAACCGCGGATTACGAGACGTCATATTAGGCAGCGAATACCTGAAGCAGCGGCTCACCGACCTCAAGGCGGAGGTCGGCCCGCCAATTGAGGAACTCATAGCAAAAGCCCAAGAGCAGGGGTCATTGCGGCCCGACTTCCGAGCCAACGATGTACCTGTCCTCATGGCAATGGCAGGGGCCGCCCAAGAATACTGCGGCTTGGTATCTCCAGAGATTTGGAAAAGGTATGTTGCTATCCTCATCGATGGGCTCAAATCAAATCGAGAATCACTCACTTCAATGCCAGAAAGTGCCCTGGACTCCGACCAACTACATCAAGCGATGGTTCAATGGAAGACTCGACGCCATCAGTAAAACACCCCTTACAGAAAAACGGGTGTGTGGAACAATACTCCAGGCTTTTTTCAATGGTGTGATGTAGTGAACCACAGGGGCGAATCTCCCGAGAACCTGGAGTAGGCGTTCTGAGGTCAAGCGCTGACGTGATTATCAACGTATCCCTTGATAATTTCCATCGAGTCCACCTCGACTGCAGCGACGAAGTATGAGTTGGTCCTTGGTACTACCAAGACATTGACGAAGACGTAGGCACACATCTGCCAAGCCACCGAGGGTCCGGCCCGTGATCAGTTAGACGAAAAGGTAGGTATTATCGCAGCACAGCTTGACATATCTATCGAAAGAGAAAACTAACTATAGCAGTCCATCCATCTATACGTCTTGGCAAGCTCTATATCCCAGAATTTATCACCGGATCAAATGGGACCAAGGAAACCACCTTACATTCGAGAGCATCTGTACCCTACCTGACTCGCTCGACGCCAATAAATTGATCACTTATTTCGGTGGCTTCCGATCCAATGTCGATCCCAAAATGAGAAGGCTCACTTCACCTCAGCCATCGACCCGTCATTTAGCCGTCAGCTACAGCACAAATTCGAAAAGAAAAATAAAACAGATCTAGAATGAGTTGACTCCAGATCCAAGAACTCTCAATCGCCGCCTACCGCGCATCTCGCCGAGCACGTAGCG
>JABEUO010000257.1 GCA_013044415.1 Acidimicrobiaceae bacterium | reverse complement strand
GTCCTCGGCATTGGCGAATTGTATATCAAAAATGACACCCTCAATCCAACGGGATCCTTTAAAGACCGGGTGGTATCGGTCGCTCTTTCAAAGGCCAAAGAACTTGGTTTCAAGGTGGCGGCGTGTGCCTCAACTGGCAACCTAGCCAATTCGGTTGCCGCCCACGCAGCATGGGCGGGTATGGAGAGCTACGTATTCGTCCCATCGAACCTGGAGTCAGCGAAGGTAATAGCCACTTCGGTCTACGGGGGCACCGTCGTGGCTATCGACGGCAATTACGACGACGTCAATCGACTCTGTGCGGAAATAGCCTCCGAAGAGCCGGAGTGGGCGTTTGTCAACGTCAACTTGCGAACTTACTATTCGGAGGGTTCGAAAACCCTCGCTTACGAAGTGGCCGAACAGCTCGGATGGCGATTTCCGGACCATGTGGTAGTTCCGGTGGGTTCGGGGTCACAGTTGACCAAGATTAACAAGGGATTCAACGAGTTGTACAAGGTCGGTTTGGTAAATGATCAACCGAATGTGAAGGTTTCGGGGGCACAGCCAACGGGGTGTTCTCCGGTGGCGAGTGCCTTTTTTTCGGGGGCGGAGTTCATCAAACCCCAGAAGCCCTCTACCATCGCAAAGTCACTTGCGATTGGTAATCCGGCGGATGGCGTATATGCGCTAGACGTCGTGAGAAAGACCGGTGGAGAATTTGGGTCGGTAAGCGACGAAGAGGTCATAGCTGGAATCCGACTTTTAGCCCAAACGGAGGGAATATTTGCGGAGACCGCAGGCGGCGTGACCGTTGCGACTCTGAAAAAACTGGTAGAGGAGCAGAAGGTTTCGAAAGACGAGACCGTCGTTTGCTACATAACCGGTAATGGGCAAAAGACCGTCGAAGCCTTGGCCCCTTCGAGCGAAGTCACCGCGACGATAAAGCCGAACTTGGAGCAGTTTTCCGCACTATTACAAGATTTGAGGAGCTAAGAGATGTCAGTCACCGTCCGAATTCCCACCCAGTTACGCCCATTGGCCAACGGTTCCCCCGAGATCGCCCTCCAGTCTGGAAAACTCTCAGCGGTACTTGGAGAACTGAGCGGCGTCTACCCCGAGCTGAAGTCGAGGATCTTCGACGACGAAGGAAAGCTCCGGAGGTTCATTAACGTCTTTGTCTCTGATGAGGACGTTAGATTTCTCGATGGCCTCGAGACGGAGGTCGCTGATCAGTCCGTGGTATCGATAGTTCCGGCGGTCGCCGGGGGAATCTAGCTAACTCAAGGTCTCCTTGGTGCCAGAAAATCGCTCACCTGCGCAGTGGTGGCACTCATTCGTGGCTGCTGCGCAGGTGCGCTCCGACTGATTTGATGTTTTTGCTCCCTTATACGCAACTATATGCAAACTTTATGCAATAGATGAGTCCGGTCGAAAAAGATTGGGGTGTCGAAGGCTGGGATTTCCGTCTATGGTGTTATTAGCACTCCAAGGGTGCGAGTGCTAACTGTAGCCCAACGGAGGGATCCATAGAGATGGCAAAGCTGATCGCTTTTGACGAACAGGCTCGCAGGAGCTTAGAAGCTGGCATGAACCAGCTCGCTGACGCTGTTCGCGTGACCCTAGGTCCAAAGGGTAGAAATGTCGTATTGGACAAGAAGTGGGGAGCCCCCACGATTACCAATGACGGTGTATCCATCGCCAAGGATATAGAACTGGAAGACCCCTTTGAGAGGGTCGGGGCCGAACTGGTCAAAGAGGTTGCAAAGAAGACCGACGACGTCGCCGGTGACGGTACAACGACCGCTACCGTCCTCGCTTGGGCGATGGTGCGTGAGGGACTTCGTAACGTAGCTGCGGGTGCCAACCCAATGTCTCTGAAGAAGGGCATTGAAGAGGCGACCGAGGCGGCCATAGGCGCCCTTAAGGGTATTGCAAAAGATATCGATTCCAAGGATCAGATCGCCCAGGTTGCTTCGATCTCTGCGGCTGATGAAGAGATCGGTTCGCTGATTTCAGAGGCCATCGAAAAGGTCGGCAAGGACGGGGTCATAACCGTCGAAGAGTCACAGACCTTCGGTATGGACATGGATCTAGTCGAAGGTATGCGCTTTGATAAGGGCTATATCTCCCCTTACTTCGTGACCGATCCAGAGGCGATGGAAGCCAGCTTGGACGATCCTTACATCCTGCTGGTCAGCTCGAAGATATCTGCGGTTCGCGACATGCTTCCGGTTTTGGAGAAGGTTATGCAGGCCGGTAGGCCCCTTTTGATCATCGCAGAGGATATCGAGGGTGAGGCACTGGCGACACTGGTTGTCAACAAGATCCGCGGGACCTTCAAGTCCGTCGCAGTGAAGGCGCCTGGCTTCGGAGAGCGTCGCAAGGCGATGCTCCAGGATATCGCGATACTCACCGGCGGCCAAGTAATCACCGAAGAGGTCGGACTGAAACTGGAAAATGTCGGACTCGACCTGCTGGGTAGGGCTCGCAAGGTTCAGGTTACCAAGGACGAGACGACGATTATCGAAGGATCCGGTCCAGATTCAGAGATTAAAGGCAGGATTGCCCAGATCAGGGCTGAGATCGAAAATACCGATTCTGACTATGACCGCGAGAAGCTCCAGGAGAGGCTCGCAAAGCTCTCAGGTGGGGTCGCAATCATCAAGGTCGGAGCGGCGACTGAGGTCGAGCTCAAGGAGAAGAAGCACCGTATCGAGGATGCGGTCTCGACAACCAAGGCCGCAATTGAAGAGGGAATAGTCCCAGGCGGTGGGGTTGCGCTTTTGAGATCGCAGGCTGCGATATTAGAGAGGGCCGAGAAGCTCGAAGGCGATGAGGCGACCGGAGCGAGGATCATCGCACGGGCGGTCGAAGAACCCCTCAAGCAGATCGCAATCAATGCCGGACTCGAGGGTGGAATCGTCGTGGAGAAGGTTCGGTCGCTAACGGTAGCTTCCGAGGGACTCAACGCTGCTACGGGTGTCTATGAAGATCTCTTCAAGGCTGGGGTGATCGATGCGGTCAAAGTGACACGGTCGGCACTGCAGAACGCAGCATCGATAGCGGCGCTGTTTTTGACTACCGAGGCCGTCGTGGTCGACAAGCCCGAAGAGAAGGCGCCAGCTATGCCCCAAGGCGGCATGGAAGACTACTAGATCACATCGCCGTCACGCGAGACCAATTTGGATGAAGGGGATGCAATTTTTGTATCCCCTTCTTGGTTTTCTTGATAGCTGACATTGATAGCTGACATTGATAGCTGACATTGATAGTAATTTTAGAAAATGACTGTGGATAAGTGGGTGTATCGGCGCACCCACTATTTTTACAGGCAGGGATTTTTTACAGCTGGACATTGGTCCCGGGGCCGATTGGGATTTTTACGCCATTGCGTCTCGGTTTTACAAGGGGGCTTTTAGTTCATTCACAGGTTTGCTTGGAAGAATTGAATTTCCTACTCGGTAGGGAATTGAACTTTGAGTGGGATAAGAGTTGGTATCGGACCAGATGAGGTCTCATTTGACACTTGGTGGTGTAGGTGGAAGGCTACAGCGGGCGGTGCCAATTGCTCTGGCTGGAGTTTTGGCTCTGATCGCAGTGGGGATCATCTCGAGTTCGCTCATGAGTACGAGGTTTAACTACGTTAGCCATACCAATGTTTCAGGCGGTGACTCCTACTTCCGTTTTCCGGCTAATTGGGCATCGTTTTCGCAGGATCAGGTCGTCTTGGCAAATGATTCGAAGATAACCCCCGCACAGCTCCGCTCTTTGGACCAGACCGAATGGACGGAGATTTTTTCCGCAGACAAGGGGCTGAGCCTAGCAAATCAGAAGGGCCTATCATCGCTCAAGCCATTCGGAGTCGCCCAGCAGCTCGAGCTGACCCCACAGCAAAAGGCGGTATTCAAGCTCGCCACGTTGCGGTCCATCTTCGTACCGGATGATCCCTTGTCGAAGAGCCCAAGTACTTCTGGTTACCACTACAAAGTGGTATCGTACAAACAGTACGTTTCGTCGGATGGGCTTTCTCACCTTGAGATGCTCGTCGACATCAGGGCCCCCGGTGGAACCTCGACTGTGTTGGATGAGGCAGCGGCGGTGGACAAAAACACCCAGTGGGTCTATTTCATAGGTATAGGTTGCACCTATTCATGTTTTCAGGCGAATAGGTCGCAAATATTAGGTGTAGTCAAGTCATGGAATGTCAAGGAGCAACGATGAATGATTCAGATCTCGACGAAGGGGCGATGCCACCTGCTCCAGAACCGGAGCTAGTCACCCGTGCTCCAATGGTCTTATGGGACAGGATAAAGTTTCTCCTCCTCCTGGCGATAGTCTGGCTCGCACTGGTCTTCGCCGCTCGATCACAGAACCCCCTCGAGTCGTTCGCGACCGCCGCACGGTTGACGATGCATACCAAATGGTGGCTTACAACCCTATTCGGCATCGAGCTTCTCAGGCAGGCTAACTACCTGTTGGCAGAGAAGTCGGAGTCGTGGAATACCTTCTGGACCGAGTCGATAGTCGATCCACTGTCGAAGATCGGAGCCAATTGGAATGATTGGACCCGCTATCGGGTATCGAGGGTTATCAAGATCGTTCTGGTACTCGCACTTCTCGCCGTCGTCCTCGCCGCCTACTACCACACTTCACCCTTTACTTCCTTGTTTCAGGCCCCGGCCGCCCTCTACTCTTCCCTGCCCTTGCTCGCCCAGCTCGCCTTCGCCTTCGTCTTTGTGTTGCTACAGTTCGTTGGACTCTTCTGGTTCTTATCCAAAGGCGGGATAGACGTATATTTCCCAGGGGATATCAAGACCAGATTTACCGATGTATGGGGGCAGGACTCGGTCCTCGATCGGGTCAAAGAGAACATAATCTTTCTGAAGGATCCCGAAGCGATTGAGGAGAAGGGTGGATACGTCCCAGGCGGAATACTGCTGTGGGGCCCACCGGGCACCGGCAAGACCCTGATCGCCGAGGCGGTGGCCGGAGAGACCCAGAATCCTTACGTCTTTGTTGATCCGGGGGCATTCATCAACATGTTCATGGGTGTCGGTGTCCTCAAGGTAAAGAGCCTCTTTCGTAAGCTGCGTAAGCTCTCCCTGAGGTACGGGGGTGTGGTTGTCTTTTTTGACGAAGCCGACTCGCTCGGATCTAGGGGGGCACTCGCACCCCAGGGAACCTTCGGTTTCGCAGACAATCGTTTTGATCTGAGCTACCGCTGCAACGGCATGAGCTACCTAAGTGAGGCGGGGCTGAGGAGCCTGCTCATTGGGAGTAATAACTCGGCTCCGGACGAGGCCCCCCAGACAAACCGGAGGTCAAAGGTGATCGCCGGAATGGGGGGACTAAATGGTGGTGGTGGCGGCGGAACGGGAACGCTGCAGGCCCTTTTGACCGAGTTATCGGGACTAAAGAAGCCCCGGGGATTCTTCAATAGGGTTGTCCGCCGGGCATTTGGTCTGAGACCAAAGAGCCCACCTAAGTACAGGATATTGGTCATGATGGCGACCAATCTTCCCCAGGCCCTCGACGAAGCGCTGTTGAGACCGGGAAGGATCGACCGCATCTATCGGGTAGGTTACCCATCGAAGGCCGGACGGATCAGGACCTATATGGGCTATTTGGACAAGGTGTCCCATAACCTCACTCCAGAAGAGGTCGATAGGCTCGCAACGATAACCCCCTATGCCACCGGGGCGACCATGAAGGATCTGGTCAACGAGGCGTTGATAACTGCGATTCGCGACGGCCGAGACGTGATAACTTGGCGTGACATTATTATGGCGAAGCAGCTGAAAGAGTTGGGTCCGCCCGAGGATGTCGAGTACATCGAGAGGGAACGCCACGCAGTTGCGATCCACGAGGCCTGCCATGCGGTAATGGCCGCTACGGTCAGGCACCATCTCACCATTGATATCGCCACTATCGAAAAGGGGAGCAACTATCTAGGTATGGTTGCTTCGATCCCGCCAGAAGACCAGTTCACTCACTGGCGCTCCGAATATGAGGCGGACATAATGGTCGCTCTTGCGAGCCTCGCAGGCGAGCGAATGTTCTTTATGGGTGATAATTCGTCGGGGGTGTCAGCGGACCTCGAAGGTGCAACGGTCCTCGCCACTTTGATGGAGGGGTACTGGGGCATGGGTTCTACGATCTCCTCGCACGGGGTCACCCAGAGTGCAGGGATCGGTGCTGGAACCAAGCAGGGACGTCCAGCTGGACCAAAGGAGCTACCCCGCTCGATAGAAGACAGGATCGAGGCGAGACTCGACTCGGTTTTCAGGGACACGATCAAGGCGCTAGAGGAGAATAGGACGGGTGTCCTTTCGGTCGCCCACGCCCTCGAGTCGGCGAAGACACTAACCGGCGAGGACGTACTCGCTATCTTAAATAAGAGCCAAGGCCCGCTGGTCGATGGGACGATATACGCCGATCCGGACTTCATTGCGAGGTTGGAGAAGTACCACACCGAAGTAGCCGAAGCCCACAGGTCCCATAAGGCGATAAGCGGTGAATTTCCATCGGCGCAAGGCGCATTTCGGGTGATCGACGTACTCGACGCCACGGGTGACGCCACGGCGGCGATGGTTGAGCAAGGTAGGTAGGCATTTGAAAGTCAATTCTGGCGATTCCCTTACCGTTACCGACCCCAAAAAGGAGGTTGGAAACCAAGAGGGTGTCAATCCGATGACCCCAAGGGACGGTCTTGGGGTATTGCACCTATTTTGTAAGCCTTCCGTGGGCTTCGACAAGGAGGCCTTCCTGGCGGCCTGTAAGGGTTTCAGGGAGGAGGGCTTGATACTGGTAACCTTCGGCGTTTTGGGGCATAAGGCTGATGCGGGGGTCATGGCGGTAGCTGCCGACTTTCTGCGTTTGAGGACCCTACAGTCCGAGATCCAAAGGTCGGGCTTGGAGGTCGTGGACTCATACGTGTCGATGACAGAGGTGTCGGAATACGCGGCTAACGTCCCAGAGGATCAAAGGAGGCTCAGGCTCTATCCAAAGAGGCTCCCACCCAAGGGAAGCTCGACCATCTGTTTCTATCCGATGTCGAAGCGGCGCAACGTGGATCAGAACTGGTACCAGCTTCCATATCAAGAGCGTGAACGTTTGATGTTTGAACATGGCGCCTCTGGCCGCAAGTTTGCCGGAAGGATCGTACAACTTGTTACCGGTTCAGCGGGGGTCGACGATTGGGAGTGGGGGGTTACCCTCTTTGCGGAGAGACCTGACGACCTAAAAGCGGTCGTCTACACCATGCGCTACGACGAGGCTTCGGCGGTGTATGCCGAGTTTGGCAAGTTCTATATGGGGGTCTTGCTTGAACCGGAACAGCTAGCCGAGCAGATAGGAAGGTAGGCGGGCGTCAGCCCGAGGATAACCTTTGAGATGATGGATCAAGAACTACCTTACTTCTCCGACAAAAATGATTTAGAGTCATTGGAGTCATCACGAGGAACCCAGCTGGCCCTTGGAAGGCTTCAAAGGGCGATTAGCGACCTGAAAAGGGTGGTCGTGGCCTTTTCAGGCGGCGTAGATTCCTCGCTCTTGGCGGTGCTCTCTACCAAGGTGCTAGGTAGTGACAATACCTTGGTGGTGACCTCGGTCTCCGCCTCTTTGGCTCGGCAAGAGAGGTCTCGGGCCGAAGAATTTGCTGCCGATTGGGGACTTAACTTCCAAGAGGTCCTCTCCGGTGAGTTCGACGACGAACGCTACTTGCGTAATGACTCCCTCCGTTGCTTTTACTGTAAGTCTTCGTTGATGGACGCCCTCTCCCCCTTGGCACTGGAACGCGACGCCAAAGTGGTCCTCGGTGTCAACCTGGATGACCTGTCGGATTACAGGCCCGGGCAGGAAGCCGCAAAGAGCCAAGGTGCAGTATTTCCATTTGTTCAGGCAGAAATTACAAAGCGTGAAGTTAGAGAGATCTCGCTCGCACTTGGTATCGAGGTTTGGAACAAACCGGCGGCCCCGTGCCTTTCGTCTCGCCTCCCCTATGGTACTCGCGTGACCGTAGAGTCCCTCGAAAGGATCGAGATGGCAGAGGCAATACTGAAGGAGTATGGCTTTGGGATTAATCGGGTGAGGCACTTCGGCGAATGTGCAAAGGTCGAAGTTCCACTCGTCGATATTAAGCGCCTGACGGCGGTGCTAGATGAGGTTGAGGGGGAATTCGCCAAGCTCGGATACGCTAGCCTCACCGTTGATCCACGGGGATTTCGTTCCGGTAGCCTCAACGATGCCCTACTTGTCAAGTGGAGCGAGTAGGGGGAACTGTGGCTCAAATGAGAGTGAAGTTGCTGTATAAGGATAACTTAGTGAAGAGGCCAGTGGTCTTTGAACTCGCCAAGGTCTTCGACGTTTCGGCCAACATCAGGCGTGCGTCGGTAGAAGACTCGATAGGTTGGATCGTCTGCGAACTAGATGGAGAGAATGCCAATCTTGAAAGCGCTCTAGGCTGGCTGGAAGAAATTGGAGTCGAAGTCGAAAGACTTCAGGACGTCGTCGAAGGTTAGCGATTTAGCGAGCAATTTAGCGAGCAATTTGTGTTTCTGTACCTAGTGCGCCGGAGAAGCCGGTATGTAGGGGCGGAGACATTTAGCGGTGCAATTTGGACCGTCTTTGAAGGTTCCCCGAGACCTAGCCTCGAGTAACGTAGTGTCCAAAGGTCTATCGAACTTATAGTGCACGTCGATTGGCCGGAGGTCGATCCGGAAATCGACCGAGAGAGCCTCGCTCGTTGGATGGTTTTATTTAGGCCAGGATCTAATAGGGTCATAGCCTCTATTGAATAAAAGGGTGCCAGATGTCACAGAGGTCAAAGTTGTCGCCGGGTCCATTAGCCCTCGTCGGCGGGGCAGAGTGGAACGAAGGATGTAGCTTCGACGGACAATTAATTGAATCAGCGAAGACTGAGAAGGTCGTGGTACTACCTACGGCGGCGGCTTACGAATTTCCCCAAAGGTCAATCGAATGGGCGACGAAATACTTCAAAGACCTGGGTGTCGAAGTAGAGGGGGTTATGATCCTGAGCAGGCCGGATGCCTTCAATGAAGAGCTCATTGCCAGGATCAAAGGTGCGAAATTCATCTACCTATCTGGTGGTTCTCCTATGCACCTGAGGTCGGTTCTCAAAGCTACCCCAGCGCTTGCGGCCATAAAGGAGGCCTGGCTCAAGGGAGCGGTACTAGCTGGAAGTTCAGCCGGCGGTATGGTTCTCACCGACCCGATGTCAGATCCCCGTGGCGGGGCTTTGACACTCGGCCTCGGCCTGATCAGAAAGATGGCTTTCGTGCCTCACTTCGATACGTGGGATAAGTCCAAGGAACAGCGTACGGTCTCTTTGGCCGCAGGCGGAATCGTCGTTGCCGGAGTGGACGAGCGGACGGCTCTAATAAGAGAGGGAAATGGAGTTTGGCGAATCGAGGGGGTCGGGTCGGTCAAGCTCTTCGCATCGGGTAGCGAAATATCCATTTCGGAACTCGAGCCGAGGGTCGAGATTCCCCGATAGATACTCCCCGGAAGTGACAGCTATCGATTGGGGCGAGTTCGTGGAGAACTGCGAACAGGGCAGGGCTCTAGAAGTGGCCCTAACGCATTCGAGGAGACCGGCGACCGCATGAAACCGCAAGAAGTGTGGGGGTTTTTGTAAGGCCGCCGCCTTGAGCACTCAACTCAAGCTTTAGTTTCAAGTTTTAGGCTCGAGAATTGAAGTCGTTGCGATAGAAGTTGGAATCACTCCCGGGCCTCGCCCCGGGTGTGGCTTTCAAATGGCAACTTTTGTGGCTAGGATAGGTCATCTGTAAACTGCAGAGCTCACGACCTCGCTAGTTATGTGACCGAAGATGACTAGTCGGCTTGAAACTCCAAAGTTGTAGCGAACTCGACCCGCAGTGTATTGGCCAAGCACCTCCTTTTGATCAACCCGACTCCGATTTCGGATGCAGCCAGATCGAGGTGCCCCTTTATCGCCAGGGCCTCGACGCCGCTCCAGGTGAGCTTCTTGACCCACAGGTCCTTCTTTATCCTCCGCCCCTTTATTTGAAGTGTCCCACTTACCCTGAAGCCCTCCACTAGGGGCTGAAAGGAGTCGGACTCAAAGAGTATCTGGGGGTATTTTGCGCAGTCAAGGATCGATTGAGATCTAATTCTTTCGGAAAGTTTCGCAGTCATCCCTATCAATGAATCCGTCTCCACAACTACCCTCGCGAAGGTAGGTACCCCAAGATCGTCAACTACGATCATCGCAGTTGAGACCTTTGCCGTCGCAATTAGATGGTGAAACACCGGGGTAGTTGTGATAATTTTGAGAACTTCTTCAGTTCCCCGAGAATGCCAAACTCCGGGCCTTACGGTCCATTTGGCGCTCTTAATCGACATGTCAAGACCTCCAAAGGAACGCTTAGCTTGATCCTTATATGGATA
This sequence comes from Acidimicrobiaceae bacterium, assembly GCA_013044415.1. Taxonomy (GTDB): domain Bacteria; phylum Actinomycetota; class Acidimicrobiia; order Acidimicrobiales; family Acidimicrobiaceae; genus JABEUN01. The sequence goes on along the minus strand of JABEUO010000257.1, from coordinate 555 downwards.
TAACTAACCGGATAGCCGGTAGATTTCAGCGCATTCGAGCCGGACATCCGATTGACCGAGGTGCGAGGTAGCTCTTCTCTCTGGCGTGGTACATTAGCGATGCTAGTACCTCGGATCGCCGAGTAGGTTCTGGCGAAGTTGGAAGGATGATTAAATTCAGTGCGAATCCTTCTTCGACGCCGACTTGTGGGACATTTGACACGTTCCTTTTTGCGATTTACCGCTAGCCCCGAGGGGGTGGGTCTCGATTTTTCGGGAGTACCGGACGACGCAGGGCTAGATTAATTCTCCGATTCGGGTCGTTAATGGGCCTTTAGGAGATAAAAGCGACAATTGGATTCAAAGTACTACACATATCGGCATTAATTTTCGGTATTTTGGGCTTATGCAGATTAACAAGATCGGAATTGTCGGTTCGGGAATCATGGGTTCGGGGATTGCAGAGGTTGCGATGCTCGCCGGTTTCGAAGTCGTTCTTCGTTCTCGCAAACAGGAGAGCGCGGTATCCATGGTGGGAGCGATAGAGCGTTCTTTGGCCCGAAGGGTAGAAAAGGG
>JABEUO010000256.1 GCA_013044415.1 Acidimicrobiaceae bacterium | reverse complement strand
ACCCGGCTGGTGTTGATGGCATAAGACCTTGGGTGTCCGCTGGGCACTCAGGCTGCCTGAGCCAGGAATCCCCCGGCTTTAGCCGTGGGGAGGTTTCAACGGTTCAGCCATGCTGGCTTGGCCCAGATTCTCATCGACTCGGTGATCCAATCGCATCTGACAGGAAATTGATCTAGGCGTCTTTAGCTAGACGAGGAGGGGTCGTCCAGGGGTCGTCCAGGGATCGCCGAATAGGCCGATGAAGTGATCGCGTTAGCCCGAGCCCACTCGCAGTCTGTCATTGCAACTATTTTGTGAGTAGCTAGAGGGCGAGCAGTGAGGCTTGCATCAAAAAGAGGAAGGTTTTCAATGGTTAGCGGTTGAGTAGAAGGTGGGCAAGAGACTAAAGGTCGGAGGATTCGAATTTAAGCTATCCGTAGCGGTATTGGTCATCGGCATATTGCTGGTCGATCAGGTGAGCAAGTTTTGGGCTCTGGATCATTTTAATTCAGAGACGAGGTCGAATGTTTTGGGGCTGGTTGACCTAACTATCTATCGAAATTCCGGAGCATCACACGGTTTACTTGCGGGCTACCCATACCTACTACTGCCTCTGGAAATTGTAGGCGTGGTGGTCGTCTTCTACCTCGCCAACAGGACTGAGAGCTGTTTTTTGTCGCTTGCACTGGGACTTATCGCCGGAGGAGGCCTGGGGAATCTCGCCGACCGAATCATTCATTCTCATGGATTTGGGGTTTCAGGAAGGGTTGTCGACTGGATCTCCTTGCCTGGATCTCGAACGGTCTTCAACCTCGCAGACGTGGCGATTCAAATTGGGGTCGGTGCAGTCGTGGTCGGTATGGCGGTCTCCTTTTTCAAAGGTGGTCGCGTGTTCACTGAAAATACCACTCGAAAGAGTGGCCTCGACGCTAAGTTGCCATAGGTGAAGCAGACCAACCCTGGGGAGCCTTCTAGTTTGGACGAATTCAATTTTGGCTTAGGTAAGGTTTTGGTCAAAGGGGGTAGAAGCGATGATAACCGTGATAGCTAGGTGGGTGGCCGACGAAGGAAAGGACGGAGAGCTCGAGTCTCTCTTGGGCCAACTGGCCGTTGCTAGTAGGTCAGAGAAGGGATGTATTGCTTATCAGCCGCTACGGCACAAAGAAGAGAAGAACGTCTTCGCAATCTGCGAACAGTATGTCGATGAGGATGCTTTTGAAGACCATAAGAACTCGAGTCACTTTCAAGAGCTGGTAATAGCTAGGGCACTCCCACTTTTGGCGGAGCGTCAAGTGGACGTCTTTAGCAATATTTAAGCTCTGATAGCAGATATGACTCCGAGCCGCCAGTTGATTTGGAAGTCGTGACTATTGGCGACATGATACCGATGCAAATCGACATAATCAGTATCGCCATTATCAGTATCACGGGTGACGTCAAACCTGACCTGGTGGAATACCAAGACCCGACGAAGCGCCAGATGTTAGCGTGGCCAGACCAAGTCGCTTCTAGTGGCTTGGTGCTTTGAGACGGAGCGGATATATGAGACCTTCTGCTCAGTCTCGATGTATCGCCCGTAGTCCTGCCCAGGCTAGATCGGCGGCTCTCTTGGACCATGTTTCGGCACTAGACCCGACGAATGGGGGTCGCTTATCCGAATTGAGAGACGCAGGAGGATATTTAGAGAAGTAGAGCCTCATGACGGCTTCAGCAATTCCCATAATTGAGACTGCCGCCAACTCACGGTGTTCGGGGTCGAGATCGACGTCTATGGTCGAAGTGACGTGGGCGGCTAGGTCCTGTTCGATCTCGGCGACAAGGTCACGAAATTCGGGATCTCGGCGCCCACCAGAGCCAAAGAGGAGCTCATAGGCGGTTGCATTCTCATAGGCGTACTTAAAATATGCCTCCATCCCGGCATAGAGTCGCATCTTGCCGCCGCTGGCCTTGCTCGTGCCCTGTGAGAGTACCTCTTTCATCTCGAGACCGACATGGCGAAGGATAGCCACATAAAGATGACGTTTCGACCTAAAATGCTGATAGATGACGGGCTTTGTCACTCCGGCTGCGACCGCCACATCTTCCATGGAAGTGGCATGAAAGCCCCTGACCGAGAAGGTATCGACTGCCTGGCTGATTAGGAGCCTCTTTCTTTCGGCTGCTGGTAATCGGGTCGACTTAATCGAGTCAGGGAACGCTTCTGGGTCGTTCTCCTTCCGGTTCTTGTCCACCACTTGGATCTGGGTCATTTCGGTCGGCGTCACTGGGGTTCTCTATCTTGAAAATCGGAGTTACCCTAGTGTAGCCACGTCATTGGCGGCGGTGGGTTCGGGTCGACATCTTGGCGTTGAATTCAGCTCCTATTCCTGCTAGGCCCGCTAATTGATCTCTCTAGATGGCGTCGTACAATTTGGATCTGTAATAACTGCGCTAGAGTCCAGAACTTATCGGAGCACTCTGAATGCCTGCTGCTAACGACATGCTTCGTAGCGATCTTGTGGGAACAGGTTGGAGCGGGCCAACGGTTGCAACCCGACACGACGAGCAAAGGGTCGGAAAACCAGTAACTTCAGACCATTAATGAACTAATAGCTCGGTGAGTTCTGAACTTGCGCTTGGCTGCGCTCGGCACCGCCAGATGTTAACCTACCTAAATGACTGAATCGAATTCTATTGGCAATTCGAGCGGCAATTCGTTGTCGCAGGAGATGGCTGGGGGCGTACTTTGGCTAACTCTAAATCGGCCTGATCGAAAAAACGCCCTCAATTGGGAGATGCTTTCGGGATTAATAAATGCTATTGAAGGTGCCTCTGCCGACGATTCGATAAGAACGATAGTGATTACCGGCGGAGTCGGAGAGAGTTTCTGTTCGGGTGTGGATCTCTCCAAAATGGGTGGGGGCGACGACTTTCTGGAAGCTCACAACTCACGGGGCGGACTGGTTCGACTCTTTCGGGCGATGTGGGAATGCCCAAGACCAATAGTGGCTGAGGTGGACGGTTATGCCCTAGCCGGAGGATTTGGGCTTGCCTCCGCATGTGACATCATTATCTCATCCGACCAAGCCCACTTTGGCCTCCCCGAGGTAGGCGTAGGGGTTTGGCCATTTATAATCTCTGTCCCATTGTTGCGTGTCGCAAGTCCCCGTTTCGTTCTGGAGATGATGATGACCGGACGGAGGATAGACGCCGCTGAGGCATTAGCCAAGGGTTTTGTAAACTTTGTCTACCCAAGGTCGTCTTTGAGAGAGGAAGTCAGAAAACTGACCGAGAATTTGGCTTCACGTTCGCTTGCGACTTTAGCGCTAGGTAAGGGGTCATTTTATAACTTGCTATCAGGCGGTTCACAACTAGAGCTGGGATATCTGCACTCGATGCTCGGTCTGATAAATCAGACCGAAGACGCCCATGAGGGTATTGAGGCCTTTCTAAATAGACGCCCACCGGCTTGGAAAGATAGATGATCGCAAGTTAAACTCGGTAAAGTTCCAGCGGTACTAGATTGTTCACGATGACAAAGACTGCACTTATCACTGGCATTACCGGTCAAGACGGATCCTATCTGGCAGAGTTTCTCCTAGAGCAGGGGTACAACGTCGTTGGAATGGTGAGGCGGTCGTCGACCTTGAACTTCGAACGAATTGCCCATATCCAAGAGCGGCTAATTTTGGTCCCCGGCGACCTACTAGACGAAGGGTCGATGCTCACGGTCTTTAGGGATCATCGTCCAGACGAAGTGTACAACTTGGCGGCCCAGTCATTTGTTCAGACCTCCTGGGGTCAGCCCGTACTCACCGGCGAGACAACCGCGCTAGGGGTGACCCGCTTGCTCGATGCACTTAGGGCCGTCGCCCCTGAAGCCAGGTTCTATCAGGCCTCTTCGTCGGAGATGTTCGGCAAGGTTCAAGAGGTTCCTCAGAGCGAAAATACCCCTTTCTACCCCCGCAGCCCATACGGCGTGGCTAAAGTTTACGGGCACTGGATCACCGTCAATTACCGCGAGAGCTACGACCTCTTCGCCTGCTCTGGAATCCTATTTAATCACGAATCACCTCGTAGGGGTTTAGAGTTTGTCACCCGGAAGATCTCCTTTGGCGTGGCCAAGATAGTCGCTGGACTGGCGGACCACTTGGCACTTGGCAACCTGGACGCCCAGCGGGACTGGGGCTTCGCGGCCGATTACGTCCGGGCGATGTGGCTGATGCTCCAGCAGGATCACCCTGAGGACTACGTAGTTGCAACCGGGGAAACCCATTCGGTCAGGGAGTTTTGCGAGCTCGCTTTTGCCGCCGCCGGGCTCGATTATCAGCGTTATGTCCGCTTGGATCAGCGCTTTGTCCGTCCGGCAGAAGTTGACCTGTTGGTAGGTGAGCCGAAGAAGGCCGAGGAAGCTCTCGGCTGGAATCGGAAGGTCGACTTTCCGGAACTCGTCCAGATGATGGTCGCAGCGGATATCGACTCGGTTAGGAGAGGTTTGGCCTCGCAATAGGCCGGGTGATAAATTGGCACGGCAGGTCGTAATGGTGCGCGATGCAGTTGTAATGCTGGGGCACTATCCAGTTTTGATTTCGGTCGACTTTGATGCATTCGAGGGCGAAGTCGTATACCTCTACGGGCCAAATGGATCGGGGAAGACTACGCTGCTGAGGCTAATAGCAGGGTATTTGAGCGTGGCAAAAGGAGAGGCAAAGGTCTTTGGCTTAGACGCCAAAGCCGATAGGCGGGCTATCCGTCAATACGTAGGTTACCTCGGCCATCATGCCCATCTCTATGATGACCTGACGGCAGAGGAGAATATCAGATTCGCCCAGCGAGTGACGCGGACGACTGAGGACGACCCGCTTAGCATCGCAAAGGATCTCGGCCTATCGCAAAAGACGATGAATCTGAAGGTCCACAAGCTTTCCGCCGGACAACGCAAGAGGGTATCGATGGCGATAGCAACTATGAGGCGGCCGCAACTCCTTCTTTTAGACGAACCCCATGCAGCCCTCGACGAGCAGGGGAAGGACCTAGTGGATGACCTAATGAGGAGGTATGCGGCTTCGGGACGAACCGTCATTGTCGCATCTCATGAGGTAGAGAGGGTGAAGGCGGCTTCTGATCGCGGGTATCTCTGTGATCGCGGGATTCTGATTGGTCCTGAGATTGCTCCGTCAAGGGCTAATACGACGACTAAGGCGACGGTACAGCCAAGCGGAGCTTCGCAAGTCGACGGGCACTCCGATTGATCCGTGATGCGTTGGAAATCGCCAAAAAGGACTTACTGATCGAAGCCCGCTCGAGGGTGCTTCTAAATCAACTCCTGCCCTTTGTGGCCGTCGTGCTGATACTTTTTGGATTTGCGGTCGGAACTCAGAACAGCACTCTCGTCGATATTTCCCCCGGGGTATTTTGGGTAATCGCTTTTTTATCAGCCCTCTTGGCCATCCAGAGGTCATTTTCCATCGAAGCTGAAAATCAGGCTAAGGATGGTCTTTTGGCATACGGCCTAGAACCTGGTGGAATATTTTTAGGAAAGGTTGCATCGATCTTTTTTGAATGCATCGTGGTCGAGGTTTTCCTCGGCCTTGGGGTCGTCTTCATTTACGGAATGCGACTCAACTCCGTGGCGTTGCTAATTGTGTCTGCGGGGTTTGCAACATTAGGGGTTGCCTCGGTGGGGACGCTTTTTGGCGCCCTTGCCGCCGCGACTAAGGTTCGAGAGACGCTTCTACCCCTGCTGGTGCTGCCTAGCACCGCTCCGGTGTTGTTAGCGGCGACAAAAGCGTGGGAAGATGGTATAACAAGTCGAGTCGGGATCGGAGATCCATGGCTCGGATTATTGGTGGTTTTTGGTTTGATCTACCTCGCCATAGGTATGGTGAGCTTCGGATCGGTCCTGGAGGACTGAGGGTTGAAGAGCAGTAAATTTTGGGTCGGGGTTCTGGCCGTATCGGCGTTATTCGGAGTTGCGGTGACCTATTGGTTAGGCTTATTCGTGACACCGCCTGACGTGATACAGGGTCAGCTTGTGAGGCTCCTTTATATCCACCCCTCCGTTGCCTGGGTGGCCTATCTGGCCTATGGCGTGACGTCGGTGGGGTCGATTCTCTACCTCTGGAAGAGGACTCGATCCCTGAAGTGGGACCGTCTTGCGGCCGCGTCCGCCGAGGTGGGTGTAGTTTTTACCGCGCTGACGCTTATTACCGGTTCGATTTGGGGGAGACCTACGTGGCATGTCTGGTGGACTTGGGACGCACGGCTAACCACGACGGCTCTTCTTTTCCTCCTCTATTTGGGCTATTTGGCTTTGAGGAAGGTGCCCGCATCAAGGGACAAGATTGCGGTTCGCTCGGCAGTGGCCGGATTGGTCGCCTTTATTGACGTACCTATCGTCCACCAGAGCGTCGTTTGGTGGAAGACCCTGCACCAGAGCGCCACGGTATTTAACGCCTCGCTCAGCCCGAAGGTACACGGCGAGATGGCCTGGACGATGCTAGTAAGTTTTATCAGCTTTACCCTGGTCTATCTCTGGATGACGATTAAGCGCTATCAGATCGAAACAGATATCGATGAATTTGACAACCTCGAGGTAGAGGCTGCAATAGCCGAAAGACTTCGGGAGGTTGACGGATTGGTCAACTCAAAGGCATCTTCTGGGACCCGAGATGGGGGCCTAAAGGACGGAGGATCAATTTCATGAACGGTTATGTTGAGGCCGGTTATCTTGTAGTCACCGGTGTGCTTGGTGGGTACTCGTTGCAGCTCGCTAATAAATCCAAGAAACTGAAGAGGGCCGTGGTTTTGGTGCGAGAATCATCCAGCAGGCGGACCGAGGGTCGAAGCGAGAATTGAGTGAGTCTATCGGAGATGCGGGATTGGCGGAGCTGGCAAAGGTAGGCACCAAGAACGAGACGACCGCTGGAGAGTGCGTTGACTGGAAGACCGTTCAGTCTTTGCGCTCGAGGCCGGTTACCGCGACTAAGGCGATAGTGGTACTACTTTTGATAGCTTCGGCATTTGCCTTTGTGATCTACAAAGGAATCAGCAATGCGATCCAGTACTTCTACACCGCCCAGCAGGCCGTTGCCCAAAAGGCACAACTTGGCTCGAAGACCTTCAGATTAGAGGGAATAGTCGTTCCTGGGTCGATAAAGGATACCCAAAGTGGGGTCGATTTCGAGGTTCGCTTCGCAAATACCGTAGTCCCGGTGGTGGAGATTGGGTCGCCTCCTCAGCTCTTCCAGCCGACGATTCCGGTGGTCTTGGTCGGACATTTTCAAGGAAACTATTTCTGGTCTAACCAGATCATGATCAAGCACACCGCAAACTACGTCGCGGCCCATCCAAATAGGATCAAAAATCCCGGAGGCGGATCCTAGTTGAACGCAGAGATCGGCCGCATTGGCATACTCATCTCGTTGGTGTCATCGCTGGCGGCGGTAGGGCTGTTCTTCATTGCGCTCCTGCGGAAGAGGGTTGGTGTAATCAAGCACGCCCGATCCTTTGCCTTGGTTTCGGTCCTTGGTGTAGCGATATCTACCTTTGCAATCGAGCGGGCGCTGATCACCCACGACTTTTCGATCGCCTTTGTGGCACAAAATAACTCCAAAGAGACGCCACTGCTCTTTTCGATCTCTGGGATGTGGTCGGCCCTGCAGGGATCCATCCTCCTCTGGGCGCTCATTTTGGGTATCAACCTCGCCGCCCTGGTCTTTTTTACTAGGCTCCGCAAGCTCGAGGCGGCTTCGAATTGGGCGCTATTGGCCACCTCTGTCACGATGGCCTTCTTCGTAGCGATGATGTTTGGACCCGCCAATCCATTTGCCCTGACGCAAGGGGCGATCCCCCCAGACGGTTTGGGGCCAAATCCGCTGCTGCAGAATTATCCGCTCGTCGCCGTTCACCCGCCCCTTTTGTACTTCGGATTTGTAAGTATTACGATTCCATTCGCCCTTTGGATAGGCGATCTGCTCGCAGGCGATCGATCCGGTTTCTACCGCGAACTTGCGAGGAGGTGGGCAGTCATCTCCTTCAGTTCCCTTACCCTGGGTATTACCCTCGGTGCGTGGTGGTCATACCAGGTATTGGGGTGGGGTGGCTTTTGGGCCTGGGATCCGGTCGAAAATGCGGCACTTATGCCTTGGCTCTTTCTGGTGGCGTATCTCCATTCGGCCTTTGTGGAGAAGAGGGCTGGTTCGGGTCCCTTGTGGAGCTATGCCTCGATAAGCTCGGCCTTTGTATTCACCATACTCGGTACCTACTTCACCCGATCGGGCGTGCTGCAGAGCGTCCACGCATTCTCGTCTTCTACCTTAGGTGACGTCCTGATCTCCTTTTTCCTCCTGGTCTGTCTCGTCTCTATCTATCTCGGGGTGTCGAAGTTCTCATCTTTGACACAAAAGCGGCCGGGTCCACTCTGGGCTTCTAGGACTAATTTGATCAAGGTGAACAACGTCGTTTTCGTCGCGATCGTCCTAATCGTCTTATTGGGCACGATATTTCCACTTTTTGCGAGTTCGCTCTTCGGACAGGTGATCACCGTTGGAGCCCCATACTTCAACTCATACGTAGCTCCGTTGGGCGCCCTTCTGCTCGTACTTATGGCTTTAGCACCGGTAGTTAGCTACAGAGGACTGCCTTGGCGTGCATTGTTAGAGAAGCTCACCTTTGCCGGTGTCGTCGCCAGTGTCGTCGGTGCGGTGTCGGTCGCTTTGGGGCTCGACCGGCCAGGACTCTTTGGTGTATTTGTGCTCGCCGCATTCAGCGCAAGCTCCACTCTCGAGCAATTAGCTAAGCGTTCCCTTGGGAATGGGATCAATCCATTTAAAGCGGTATTAGCTCGAAAAAATGGCGGGCTCTTGTCTCATTTGGGGATCGTGATGGTTGCGATAGCGTTGGCGAGTGCGACCTCATTCGGCCACAAAGGAGAGATCAAGCTCTATCCCGGTCAGAACAGGAACTTCTTCGGACAAAATGTCAGTTATCTCGGAACCAAAACGGTAGTCACCCCTGCAGAGACCTCGCTCGTTGCAATGGTGACCCTCAATGGCAGAGAGCTGATGCAGCCAGCGATATCGCAATTTGGTAGCTATACCCAACCGGTTGGTTCGCCGGCGGTTTCGGCGGGATTGACCAAAGACGTCTACCTTACCCTGGATCAGCCACCGACAAAGGTAGGAGGGTCAGTCCTGGTCGGGATCATCATCCAACCGATGATCGACTGGTTGTGGATTGGGGCGTCGGTGATCGCCTTAGGTGGGGTTATCTCGATACTCGGTTTCAGAAAGGTCCAGACTAAGCGGCATTGGGGGGCTAAGGCTGGCTCCTCTGATGAATTGGGTGACGGAACTGAAAAGGAAGGTCAAGCAACAGATCGAGCCGCTTCTGGTACCGCGGGGGCTGACACTGGTGCTGGGTCACTTCTCAAGTGAGCACGTCGATAGCTAAGCGAAGGGCCGGCGGAGCCGGGATTAAGTGGTTTGGAGCAGTTACAGCAATTCTGTTGCTGGCCTTCTCGGTTTTCGTTGCTACCAGGACGCCGGCATCGACAGCCGTCGAGCCGAGCCCGATAGTCCAACATTCCGCCCCCTCTATCTCCGGACCAACTGTCACCGGTGGGCGCTTTTCGCTCAGCAACTATCGGGGCGAGTTCGTACTGGTAAATTTCTTTGCATCCTGGTGCGCGAGTTGTGCGATAGAGGAGCCCCAACTAGTTCGATTTTCAAAGTCGGGTATTGGCAAGGTGCTGGCCGTCGATTTTCAAGATGAAGATCGACCGGCGATCGCCTTCCTCGGTCGATACGGAGCCAACTGGCCTGCGGTAGCGGACCCCAATGGGCAGATAGCGGTCAAGTGGGGCGTCTCGGCACCCCCCGAGTCATTTCTGGTCTCGCCCTCTGGTGTGGTGCTGACCAAGATCGTCGGACCGGTCACTGCGAAAGAGTTAGCGATACTAGTCCAGGTGGCAAAGGCAAATGGTTACTAGCGCCCGGGAGAGTATCGGCAAAGTGAATAGGCAGGTGAATAAGCAGAGGAGACATTTTGCCACCGGCAGGGCGCTCATGGTTATCTGGGGAGGGATAGCCGCTGTAATTTTATGCAGCTTTGCCATTCTGACCTTTAGCTCCGCTAACCCGAGTTCGCCAGCAGGACGAATCGTTCATCTTGAGGGAGAGTTTAAGTGTCCATCATGTATCGACCTCTCCGTCGCTGAGTCGAGCGCTGCGAGCTCGATTTCGATAAAGACCTTTATTAAAAATGAGGTCGCTCAGGGCGCCTCGGACGCACAGATCAAGGACCAGCTCGTCGCGAGCTACGGGAACTCTATCCTCTTTACGCCACCTAAGTCCGGCGCCTACCTGGTCATCTGGATACTGCCCTTCGGCCTAGTCCTCCTTCTGGGGTACTTTTCCCTCCGGCCGATTTTGTCGCGAAAGGACTGGGCGCAAAGTGGGAGGGGATCTCCGAATGACCCTCGAAGCGACGACGAGCCTCCCATTATCGAAGGCGTTTCTGGAGACCTTGCCCTATCGATGATCCCCCTCGGCGAGACAATCAACCACCTTCCAGCTAGCTATGGCGCAGCTAATCACGATGTAGCGGTTGATGGTGCCGAAACTAGACCCAGTCAGTCTTTGATGTCCAGAGCATTATTAGCATTATTGCATCGATCGACTTCCACCTCGGCGAGGAAGTACCTAGCGATTTTTGGCGCTGCCTTTTGTGTGGCCGGAGTTGGCCTCGGCCTTTACACTTTCGAACAGGGTAGGTCCCAGGCCGCAAGTCGTGCTTTAGAGTCTCGAGAGCTGACGCAGGCTATCGGCTACACATACTCTGGGCAGGACGTGTCGGCTTTGAGGTTGCTGTCTCTGGTACTTCACCAGGATCCCTACCAGCCACAGGCGCTCGCCTATCAGGGATGGCTGCTTTTCCAGGCCGGAGTCAAGACCAAATCTCCGAGCCTCGTCCAAAAGGGTGAGCAACTCGTGCTAGATGCGATAGCGATCCAGCCTCGCTACCCCGACGCCCACGGCTTTTTAGCGATGATAGACCTTTACGTCTACCATGAGACGGCCCAGGCTAAAAAGCAGTTCGGTGAGTTTCTGGCGGACTCGCCTTCGTCGACGATTAGGACCGACCTAAGCGCCGCATACAAAGCCGCCACCGCGGCCATCACCGCTAAGCCGGCCACGACTCCCTGAGAGCTGCTGGGAGATTTGCGGCTTTAACTATAAGCCACGACGAGATAGGCTTGTCCAGGTGGGATTCTTTGATAGAAATCGTAAAGAGCTGGCGGAGCGCGGAATTGACCCGGATCGACTCCCGCCAGGGCAGTATTTTACCGACCGATTTCCCGTACTACACGCAGGGAATGTGCCCATCTATAAAGACCTGACCAACTGGGACTTCAGGGTCTTTGGCAGCGTCGACTCCGAGGTTACCCTCTCCTACGCCGAGCTCATGGATCTCGAAAAGACGACGGTTGTAACGGATATCCACTGTGTTACCAAGTGGTCAAAGTTTGACACCCAGTGGAAGGGGATCTCCTTCGAGGAGATCATCAGGCTCGCCAAACCGACAAGTGACGTCACCCACATAATGTGCCACAGTGAATTCGGCTTTACTGCGAACCTTCCGATACAAGACGTTACCGGGGAGAAGACCGCCCTTTTGGCCTACGAGTTCGCAAACGCACCTTTGGAACCCGAGCACGGCTACCCACTGAGGTTCTTCGTCCCACACCTCTATTTTTGGAAATCAGCCAAGTGGCTTAGGGGTATCGAGTTTATGACCAGCGATAAGCCGGGATTCTGGGAGAGCAACGGTTACCATAACTACGGCGACCCATGGCGCGAGCAGAGGTTCTGGGGAGACTGAGCGTGCTTGCGAGACTGGCCATACTGGCGAGACTGAGCGTGCTTGCGAGACTGGCCATACTGGCGAGACTGGGCGTACCGGGGAGCGGAGTGTCCCAGATCTCCTTTCTCGATTGATCTAACTAGACGATCGCCGAACAGGACACGTCTCCCCGGGCCCTCGAAGAGATCGTCACGGGGATAGAGGTACCACACAGGGAACCGAGCATCCCTTTTACCAACCCCCGATCGACAGCACAAAGCACAGGGTGTACGAGGGCTGGGTTGCCAAAGGGACAATGTTCATTGACCAATCCAAATGCGGAATCGGAATTTGAGGTGTGTGCGGAAAACCCATGGGCGGTGAGTGCGTCGGCAACCGCCTTCATGGCGCTCTGTAGTGACCTCTGACCCTCGCCCGGCTGCATTTGCCCGGCGAGAATCTTTCCGTATGATTCGCCGACCTCCTCGGCCATCTTCTCAGCCATCTCGTTTGGGATAAGTTCGAGGGCCCTAGAGAGGAGCATTGCGGTCAATTCGTGGCCCTTAGTCGGCGTCTGGATAGTGGTGTCCTTGGTCGAGGCGCGGTACCTCTTTGACGGACGTCCCGCTCCGGCTAGCGAATTTCGGTCAATGTGGACGTCGAGGTATCCTCCCGCCGCGAGCTTGTCGAGGTGGTGCCGTGCGACATTCGGGTGGAGTTCGAACTTCAAAGCTACGTCCGAAGCGCTCACTCCATCACCCTCCCGGGCGTAGAGGTAGATCTCACGTCGGGTCGGATCACCGAAGGCGGAGACGATAGCCGAAACGGCCGATGAAAACTCTTCGTCCGTCAGTTCCTTCTCCTGGTTGAGGGGGATGCTTTGAGAATCTTTCTTGCCAAGTACCCGGTGTATATGGCTTCGCTCAATCTGGCTTTGGGACATCGTTACTAGTCTACCTAAAAGAAGTGTGAAGTTATAGCCCAAGCTAATTAAGTGCTAGGAGAATCAAGTTGGCAACCGAGTTGGATCCCCAGATAGTCGAGCGACTTAGGGGGGTGATGGAACCAGATTTTAGGGCGAGCATCGTCGATTTGAAGATGATCACCCAGGCGAGCAGCTCACGTAATAAAGCACACGTCGAAATCGCTACCCTGAAGCCGCTACCGGATTACGCCGACGAGCTCGAGGGGATGGTGGTAGATGCCCTGAAGGATTACTACAAAGACATCAAGGTGAGGATTCTGCCCGGCAGTGAAAGTGCCATAGAGGCGATCGCAGAGGCGCTGGTCTCCATCGAAGGAACGGCGGCGGCCGCCGCAAGGCTGGAGAGGAAACCCCCATTTAGCGCAGGTAACTCTCCGACGAGGGTGATTGGAATTTCCTCTGGCAAAGGGGGTGTCGGAAAGTCTTCAGTCACTGTGAACCTGGCGGTTGCCCTCGCGAAGATGGGTAACGAGGTCGGACTCTTGGACGCAGACGTCTACGGATTTTCGGTCCCGGCGATGCTCGGAATCGAACGTAAGCCACAGCTGATCGGGAACCTGATGGTGCCGCCCGTTGGACACGGCGTCAAGGTCATGTCCGTTGGATTCTTCGTCTCCGACGATACCCCGGTGATCTGGCGCGGCCCAATGCTACACAAGACCCTCGAGCAGTTCATCATCGACGTTTTCTGGGGGAAGCTCGATTACCTACTGATCGACATGCCGCCTGGAACGGGCGACGTCGCCCTCTCCTTGGGTGAGTACCTCCCTAAGTCAGAAGTCTTCGTGGTTACTACTCCCCAGCTTGCAGCCGAGCGTGTAGCACAGAGGAGTGCCCTCGCGGCTCGCAAACTTAAGCTGCCAGTTAGAGGGGTTATCGAGAATATGAGCTACTTTGTCGGCGATGACGGCAAGAAGTACGAGATCTTCGGTTCCGGGGGCGGCAAAGCCCTCGCCGAGAGCCTCTCGGTACCGCTGGTCGGCAAGATCCCGTTGTCGGTGACCCTCAGGGAGGGTGGTGATTCGGGAGTACCCGAGGCGTCCGGAAAGGGTACCGAGGAATTTCTTGAATTAGCACAGCGAATCATAGATATGGGACCGGCGCGCCGCTATAGGAGTGAGCTAAAGATTAACTGACTCCGTATGCGACTGAGCTAATGATAAGAATTAGAAATAATTCTTCGTAAAAGTAGTTGCTGACGGTATGGGTGTTGGCGGCGACTTTAAAAGTGACCCACCTGAATTCTCCACAGACGCTTCGGAGGGGTCCAACTTAGCCAGGCGATCTGTGTTAATCGGGTTGGGGGTAGCCGTGTCGTCCCTTTTTGTCGGGGCGCCGGTTGAGAACCTAATCAGAAATAGCACGTCCCTTATTGGTGGGGGGTCCCTGACCTCCTTTCTCCCCGGTGGTGGGTTCAGGTACTACACCGTCACCGGGGGGTATCCACTCGTCGATCCTTCGAGTTATAGGCTGAGGATCACCGGACTAGTAGATACCGCCCATAGCTACGGTTTGGACGAGCTTGCACGGCTCAACCAGGTGGAGTTGATAGACGATTTCCAATGCGTAACCGGATGGGTGGTCAATGGTGTTCGCTGGAGGGGAGTGCCCCTCGCCGACTTGATAGAGAGGTCGCATCCATTAGCCGGGGCGCAGGCTGTAAATTTCTATTCGGCCGACAACGTCTATAGCGAGTCGCTGACACTCTCCCAGGTTAGAAAGCTTGGAGTGCTCGTTGCGACCTACCTCGACGACAAACCCCTCTCACGGGCACACGGGGGCCCAGTTAGGCTATTTGTGCCCAAGATGTTCGGATATAAGTCGATCAAATGGCTCAACGAGGTCAAGCTATCTTCATCTGCATTGGTTGGCTACTGGGAGCAAAATGGCTACCCTCAAGATGCCTACATCTCTAACTATCAGGGACTTTAGCAGTGATCGGGGATGCAAATGGCGTGTCGTTGGACACATTATCGGCGAGTTCAAATGAGCCACGGTTCATCATCACCGAGCGATTGATCCACTGGAGCAGTGCGCTCTGTTTTCTAGTCCTGCTCTTCACGGGTTCGCTTTTGTACTTTCCCTCACTGGCGCCGCTAATAGGGAACCGGGCATTGATCGTTGAGATACATATCTACGCCGGTTTCTTGGTGCTACTTCCGCTACTGTTAGCGGTGATCTACTCTCCGTCACATTCCGAGCTCCGCCGCCGCCTATCGGAGTTGGCAAGTTGGAGCGCATCCGACAGAGCTTGGTTGAAACACCCTACTAAAGCCTCCTGGTACCATGGTGGCCGTTTCAATTCCGGGCAGAAGCTCAACGGGGCCTTCTTCTTGTCATCGCTAATTGCGATGCTGTTGAGTGGATTAGTGATGGGCCTGTACATACCGTTGCCGCTTTCCGACAGACAGGGTGCAACTTTCCTGCACGACTTTGGCTTTTATATCATGACGATCGTCTTTTTGGGCCATCTTCTGATGGTGATTCGCCATCGTGGTTCATTTTCGCAGATGACATTTCCGAGATGACATTTCCGAGATGACATTTAGGAGTGGATCTCCTAAGTTGGAACATAGGGTGGCAAAGCGTCAGTAGTTGATTAGTTTTGTCGCTAGGTATTGGAGGCTTCATCTTTGAGGCCAATTTAGATTGGGCACATAGGGGGCCGTAGTGGATATCCGTCTAGGAATCTCTGAATCGCCGAAAGAACTAGTACTCGAGGCGCCCGAAGGCGAGACGCAGGAGAATATCGAGAAGCTAGTAGAGCAAGCTATGTCTAAGGACGGTTCAATCCTCTGGTTGACCGATAAGAAAGGGAAGAGGGTCGGGGTACCGTCGGCCAAGATCGCTTATGTCGAGCTTGGCCCGCCCAAAGAAGAGCGTAGGGTCGGCTTCGGGGCGTTGTGAGCGCCAAGGCAGCCTCAGGGATCGAGGCGCTCCTCTCGAAGCGCCTAATTTTCGTCACCGGCAAGGGAGGAGTGGGAAAGTCCACCATTGCCGCCTCTTTGGCGTGGCTGGCTTCTCAACGGAAGATGTCGACCCTGTTGTGTCAGGTTGACGCAAAGGGTGACCTCCAGAGAATGTTTGGTCGAAGTGCCATCGGATTTAAGCCGGAACTCGTCAGGCCAAACCTCTGGGCGATGTCGATGGATACCGAGGCGGCACTGAATGAGTACCTCAAGATCTACCTCAGGCTTCCGGTACTTCCAAGATTGGGTCCACTCGCCAAGGCCTTCGATTTTGTCGCTAACGCAGCCCCCGGGGTGAGGGAGATCCTCGTCGTCGGGAAGCTCTGTTGGGAGGTCAAGGAGAACCACTACGACATTGTCATCGTCGACTCCGCTGCATCGGGCCACATAGTTTCCCAACTCGCTTCTCCCAAGGGGGTCGGAGAACTCTTCAGGGTCGGGATGGTGGTCGACCAGACGGCTTGGATGTCAGATATCTTGAGAGATCCGAAGACCACCGGGGTAGTACTCGTCTCGACCGCCGAAGAGACTCCGGTGCAGGAGTCGATCGAACTGGCGGAGCGGCTCAGTGATCAGACGGAGGTATCTCTGGCTCTGGTCGTTGCAAATCGGATCTATCCACAGGTCTTTTCCAAGACCGAGATGGAGGTCTTTAACTGGTTGGCCGATGGCAAGGGTTCTGCGATCGCAGCCAAGTCACTTGGCAAGGGTTGGACGGGTTTGATAGGTGCAAGTGAATTGTGGAACGCTATGGCCGAGACCAACTGTCGATATGTCGATCTTCTAAAGGAGAAGGTGGCCAAGAGTTCTCGCCTCGTCGAAGTTGCCGAGGTCATCTCCCTTCCGGCGGGCCTTGGCTTGATCGCAGAGGTTGCCGAATCGATTGAGGCGGGTCTAGCATAGATGGTGGATTCGCTCGGCTCGAAGCTCAAAGAAAAGAGCGTTATTTTCTGTGCCGGGGCTGGAGGGGTCGGCAAGACGACTATTTCGGCGAGCCTCGCATTGACCCTGGCGGTACATGAATCGAAGTCGGTGCTCGTGATCACGGTGGACCCTGCGAAACGCCTCGCCGGGGCTCTCGGGCTCAACGAATTGGGTAACGATCCAATCGAAGTAGACCTCTCCGAGATCGAAGGGCATAAGGGCCGACTCTACGCAGCGATGGTCGACATGAAGGAGTCATGGGATCAGATCGTAGAGAGCTGTGCGGATACCGAAGCACAGGAGCGGATCTTCGCCAATCCGATCTATCAAAACATCTCCTCACAGTTCGTGCAGAGCCACGACTACATCGCAGTCGAAGTACTCTACGACCTATATGGCCGGGGTGATTTCGACCTTATCGTGGTCGATACGCCCCCATCGAGGAATGCGATCGACTTTCTCGACGCCCCAAAGCGGATGGAGGAGTTCTTCTCCTCAAAGCTGCTTAGGTGGCTTACTATGCCCTATCGATCGAAGGTCTTCGTCTCCGCATTCAAGCCCTTTAATGCCGTAGCGGAAAAGATCCTAGGGAGTGCCTTTTTAGCGGAGCTCGCCGAGTTCTTTGTCGACTTCCAGAGCATGCAGGAGGGCTTCTTGGAGAGGGCGAGGACGGTCTCAAAGCTGATCAATTCGGACCAAGCCACCTTCATCGTCATTTCTACGGCATCGGAAGCTCCGATCAATGAGGCATCCTTTTTTATCACCGAGCTTTTTGAGCGAAACCTACCATTGGCGGGGGTGGTCATAAACAGGTGCCTACCTCAGAACTTGCTAGATCGAGAGGTTGCGAGTTCGGCCCAGAAACTCGACGATTCACAGAACGTATTAGTCGCCAAGCTGATGGGACACTACCTGAAGGAGTACCCCTCGATCGACGAAGACATCGGTCGTAGGCTGTCTCCGATTATCAATCGAGTACTCTCTGAGGTGAATAGCAACTACCTCGGGCTGGCGGAACTCTACTCCTCCGAGATCGCCTACAAATCCAAAATAGGGGTGGATTCGGCGGAGATCATCGAGGTCGCCCAGGAGCGCGGGGATATCTCTTCGCTGCCGAACTTGCTTAAGATGTTAAATGACATCTGGTAGACAAATTCCTCTACCATTAACTGGGTGATTGACTACCATTTGCACCTTTGGCCCCATGGTCACCCAGACTCTCCGATGAGCGTAGAAGAGATCGCTTCTTACTGCGAGAAAGCCAACAAGGCGGGAGTAGCAGAGATCGCCCTGACCGAGCATATCTTTAGGTTTAGACAGACCGAAAAGATCCTCGGGGATTTCTTCCTTCGATACCCCGAATCGAAGATGCGAGGGCTGATGTTCGACTACTGGCACCAGCATTCTCGGGCGGACATGGACGAATACTTCAGGGTCGTGCAAGAAGCCAAAGATGCGGGACTTCCGGTCATCGCTGGACTAGAAGTTGATTACTATCCCGGCGAGATGGATAAGGTCGCCTCCCTTATCTCCGACTACCCCCTCGACGTCGCCTTAGGTTCGGTGCACTGGATAGACGACTGGCCCTTTGACCACATCTCCGACCCCTTTGTTATGGAGTACTGGAACCATTACGGAGTCGAAAGGGCCTGGGGGGCGTATACCACGGCCCTGGAGGAATTGGCTCAGTCGGGGGTGGTCGACGTACTGGCACACCCGGACCTGATAAAAGTCGCCGGACACTTCCCGTCGATTCCAGATGAGTTCTTCGATCGGATGGCCCAGGCTGCGGCGTCTTCGGGTGTCGCCGCCGAGGTGTCGAGCGCAGGAATCCGAAAGCCGGTAGGGGAGGCCTATCCCGCTCCAAACCTGCTGGCAAAGTTTTTTGAATTAGCAGTACCGATAACTACCGCTTCTGATTCTCATGGCATCGAGCATGTAGGATTTCAAGCGGCGGAGATTAAGAAGTTCGTTACCTCCGCCGGTTATAAGAATCTTTTGGGATTCAAAGAGCGCAGACCCTACGAAGTGGAGATCTAGACATTTAGATGGTCGAGGACCTTTTGTTTGGTCTGGAGGATGAAGCCAAGGCAAGACTTACCGAATTGATTAGGCGGTGGGGGTTGCTGGCGGATCTCTGCTTCTCAGATCTCCTGCTATTTGTGAAGGACCCGGACAACCCTGCGCGGGTCGTGGTCGTCGCCCAGGTCAGGCCGGCGACCGCCGCGACCGTCCATCAGGTCGATATGGTGGGTTCCGTCTTTTCCAAAGAGTCGGCACAGAGTATCTTTTCGAGCTTCTCTTCGGGTGGACCGAGCTTCCAGGAGAGGATCGACCAAGCGGGGACGCACAAGGTCGTATCTCAGGCTATACCGGTGCCCTACGACGGCAAGATTATTGCAGTGATGGTTAGGGATTTTTTGCTCAATCCCCAGCGGGCGCAGGGTGAACTCGAAGCTACCTACGTATCACTCTTTGAGAAGCTCGCCAAGATGATCCAACACGGGGAGTTCCCCTACTCGAGTGACGACGTAGTGGAAACTCCGAGGGTCGGAGACGGCGTAATGGTACTTGGAGCGGACGCTCTAGTGCAGTTCATGTCGCCTAACGGTGTTAGTGCGATCCATCGGCTCGGTTGTCGTTCACCGAGGAGGGGTAGTGGACTGACCGAACTCGGCTTGCCCCTGCTCGGTCCGGCCCAGGCTGCGGCGGAGCGCAGCCCAGTACTAGACGAGATTGAGAGGAAAGGCGACATCGTCGTCGAATTTATATCATTCCCGCTTTTCGATCGTGGGTCTCCTTCGGGGACACTCGTGCTCATCAGGGATGTAACAGACCTTCGAGTCAAGGATCGTCTGATTTTGTCCAAGGACGCGACGATTAAAGAGATACACCATCGGGTGAAGAATAACCTTCAGACGATCTCTAGCCTTTTGCGACTCCAGGCGAGGAGGATTGATTCCGATAAGGCTAAGCAGGCCCTTTCGGAGGCCGAGAGGCGAATTCGATCGATAGCGCTGGTGCATGAGGCGCTAAGTCGTGAAGTGGGTGAGCAAGCTCCTATGGGTAAGGTAATCGAATCGATTCAGGTGCTAGCCACCGAATCCGCTCCCCAGGGGGTCAAAGCGGAATATGAGGTGGTAGGCGACTTGGGCGACGTTGACGCGAGCATCGCGACGCCGCTAGCGGTTGTCATCGCTGAACTAATGCAGAATTCGGTCGAACACGCCTTCGCTAATCTGCCAATAGAAGATTCGGTCGGTCTCAAAATTAAACTCGAACTCGTGAGGACCAACTCAGTCCTCAAAGTTACAATATCGGATAACGGGGAGGGATTTCCGGACTCTTTTGACCTTCAGACGACCGCATCTCTGGGCCTTTCGATAGTTAGAGATCTAGTGACAACGCAGCTGAATGGCAAGATCAGCCTACGACCCGGACCCAGCGCAAAAGTGACCATTGAAGTACCCTTGGAGTCGAATTGAGTGGATTTGAGGATTTCCCTCTGGTAAGTGGGTCCCGTTACAAACCCGTTGTCCTCGCCCATCGAGGCGATCACCGTATTCATAAACCCAATAGCCTGTTGGCCGTTACATCCAGCCTCTCAAGTGGCGCAGACGGAGCGGAGGTCGACCTCAGATTAGGGGCCGAGGGAGGGGTTTTTCTCAGCCACGACCCAGTCCAAAAGGGTTATCAGTTGGCGAGGGCTCGTGAAGAGGATGCGGAACTAGAAAAGTTAGCTATCTGCACCCTCGACAAGGTCCTAGCCTCCTCTCCAGGAGAGATGTTACTCAACCTCGAGCTAAAGAGGGACCCCCTGGAGCGGGTTGAAGAGTTCACCGAATCTGTCCTTTCCAAGTGCGGCCCCTACGTAGGTTCAAAGAGGCTCCTCTTCTCCTCTTTCGATCGAAAGTTAGTCGAGTCACTGAAGACCAAAGCCCCAGAGGCGAAGGTAGCCCTCCTCTTGGAGTACAGGACATCGGTGGATCGCTCGATCTCCTACGCGAAAGAGCTAGGCCTTTTCGGGCTGAACCTCCACTACCGGAAGGCCCTCGGTAAGTCGCTGGAGCGTTGTTTGGAAGCCGGGCTAAAGGTAAATGTATGGACTTTAGATGACGAAAAAAGCGCTATAGATTTAAGTTACCATCCGGTAACGGGTATCATAACGAATAAGATTGCGGAGATTCGCCGGGTGGTCGGCTAACCCGAGCCGCAAAGTGGTCCGGTGAAAACTAGGAGTAATGCGAAGCTATGAACATCTGTGTTTGCGTAAAGCAGATCCCCGACCCAACTGCGACACAGTCGCTAGATCCATCGACCAACAACCTAGTTCGGGCTGGCAAGCTCGTATTGGATGACTCGGACACCTTCGGTGTCGAGATGGCCCTACAGCTAGTTGACTCGGCCGGCGGCGGAGAAGTCACCTTGGTCTCCATGGCACCCAACGGGGAGGTTTCAGGGATAAGGACCGGACTAGCTATGGGGGCATCAAAGGGTATCTTGGTCTCTGATCCAGAACTGGCCGGTTCGGATGCGCTCTCGACGGCAAAAGTGCTCGCAGCGGCGATAAAGACCACCGAGTTTGACCTTGTGATCACCGCCACCGAATCAACCGACGGCTATACCGGAACGACCCCGGTGCAGGTCGCCGAGTTGTTGGGCCTTCCCTCGGTGAGTTTCGCCAAGAAGGTCGAGGTAGTGGATGGAAAACTGAAGGTGGAGAGGCAGACCGAAGCGGGATTTGACGAGGTCATCTCACCTCTTCCGGCCCTCGTAACGGTCACCGCTGGGGTTGTCGAACCCCGCTATCCCTCTTTCAAGGGAATCATGTCCGCAAAGTCAAAGCCGGTAACGACCCTCACGGTAGCGGACCTAGGTCTATCGGGTCAGGTCGGCGGGGCCAATTCAGGACAACGAGTTGTTGCGGTTAGAAAAGCAGAGGCTCGTCAGGTAGGAACGATCATCGAGGATAATGACGATGCAGTTGGTCAGCTCGTAGCTTACCTGGAGCAACTTAAGGTCATCTGACCTACTCGATTTGTAGAAAGCTTCCTGGATTATAGAAAGCTTCCTGGTTTATAGAAAGATTCAAAAAGAAGGGGATTTTACGTGTCTATAGGGAAAATTTGGGTGTTGGCCGAGTTTGCGGAAGCCAAACCGACGACTACGACACTCGAGCTCATCAGCGCAGCGAGTACCTTTGCCGATACGGTCGAGGCCTTCGCCTGGGGCGAAGGGGTAGCGCAATACCAAGACGCACTCGGCGCTTTTGGAGTATCGAAGCTATACGACATAGGTTCCTTAGCGGGATCGTTGCCCGGTCCAAAGGTAGCTGCGGCTATGGCCGAGGAGATGTCGGGGAATACTCCTCCCGACGCCATCTTCTTCGCAGCCAGTTACGATGGCCGCGACGCAGCGGCGAGGCTTTCGGCGAGGCTTTCGGTTGGGGTGATAACCAACGTGGTCAACCTTGTCTCCGACGGGCCGGGACTGAGTGCTGAGCACGCGATCTTTGGCGGAGAGGTGATCGTGACCTCAAAGTTTGAAGGATCTGGTCCACAGATCTTCGTCATTAGGGCAAAATCTTTTGCACCCGAAGCGACGAGGTCGGCGAGTTGCGAAGTTGTATCCGCCAAGGTTGCTGATTTAGGACCTACCGACGGAGCGAAGGTAACGGCTTCACACGCCGAGGAGCGCAGTGGTCCCAAGTTGGATGAGGCACCAGTTGTGGTTTCAGGCGGACGTGGACTAGGACAGCCAGATAAATACCAGCTGGTAGAGGAGTTAGCCACCCTTCTCAATGGTGCACCCGGAGCATCGAGGGCCATTGTCGACGCAGGATGGGTCCCCTATTCCTACCAGGTCGGCCAGACTGGCAAGACGGTCAAACCCAACCTCTATATCACAGTTGGAATCTCCGGAGCTACCCAGCACATGGTGGGGATGAAGGGGTCGAAGAACATCGTCGCTATTAATAAGGATAAGGAGGCCCCGATCTTTCAGGTCTGCGACTTCGGTATCGTCGGCGATGCGTCAAAGATCGTTCCCAAGCTCATTGAGGCCATAAAGACGAGGTAGGCCTCCTATTTGATTTTCGATTCGCATTTTGAGTCGTTTTCGTGGGTTGGATCCCGCCAGAGTAGCAAAAAGATCGATTCGAAACCTTATTTGGCTCTGCCATATCAAAAAAGTTATCGCGCTAAGTAGTAAAGTGGTATTTTCACCCTTCCGATAGATATATAGGTCCTTCGCATTTTGCAGGGTCCTTGTAGGGGCTTCTTTTCAGTTTGGGGTCGATGGGGTGCTAGGACCATGGGCGGTTTTAGCCCCGTAATTCGTGCTGTGTGCTAGGGGTGCGGGTCTATGAGGGAAGCTCGGCCAGCTGACCTTTACGAGTGGGCGATATCTGGGTCCGAGCTAACCAAGGTGAGTGCGGTTGCACCTTGGTTAGAGTCGGCGCGATATGCCGGCTTCGATTTTGCCCTCGGGGTGATCCTTGTTTTTGTCACCAAGGCCAACCCCACCCCGGTTTTTGATCCAATCGAGTTGTCGAGTGCCACCTTTAGCGCCCTGTTGGTGGACCGGGAAAACTTTGAAGCGGACTGGATAGACACTATTGGTGACGGTGAAAATCAGTCATCGCTCATTCCGCTCCTCCTCGGAACACAATGCAGTTGGGAGCAGCGGGTTACCATAACCTCCCATACCGATAAGCGACTTCTGGGATTGGTTGTTGTAGGAGGAATGGGAGACGATCCTGCGAAGGATCCGAGGAGGCTCGAGTTTTTCAAGAGTCAACTCAAGTCGAACATCGAGAGACTGGCCCTAAGTGGCGAGTTAAGCGACTTAGAAGCTAGGCACAAAGAACAGAGTGCGGTGATGGAGGCCTCGAGCCGGGCGGTACATGACTTCTTAGTCCAGCTTGATGCCGGAGGCGAGATCACCTGGGCATCTAACTCGCTGAATCGCATCGGCAAGGATCCTAAAAAGCTGGTAGGCATCAACGTTAAGTCGCTTTTTGACCCATTGGATTGGGAGAACTTTGACTCATGGTTTTCTGCGCTGAAGGGTGGCAAGGCGACGAGTTCGGAACAGTTTCGGATCCAGGTGGGCAATGGACTCGCAGACCAGGGTTTTGTTTGGGTCGAGCTAGTCGGAGGTCGCTTTGACGGAGCTAGTCAGGTTGGCTACGTTCTTGCCGCCCGAGATCGAACCGAGCGCATAGAGTTCGAAAACGAACTCGCCGAATCGGAACACCGCTATCGAAGTATCGTCGAACTGGCTGGTGAAGGCATATGGCATGTATCTTGGAGCGGAGAGACGATCTTCGCGAACTCTAGGTTAGTGTCGATGCTCGGAGTCGACGACGCCTCGCAACTCTCCCTGCTCAACATCTATGACCACATCGACTCGACCCATCTCAATGCCCTAGAATTTGGATCTCTGACGCCGAGGAATGGATTGAGGGTAAGGTCAGAGGTCGAACTGCGAAGGGTCAAAGGTGAACCGATATGGACCCTGCTCCATGCCGAGGTGATGGTTTCCGCATCTGGTGAGGCATCGTTACTGATGATGTTCGTAGACGTAAACGATCTAAAACAGACCCAGCGTGAGCTCTCCCGCCTCGCAAGTCACGACAGCCTGACAGGACTTCCAAACCGACTTGAGATCCATAGGCAACTCTCTTCGATGTTGGGTCGTGCTCGAGGATCAAATCTAGAAATTGGGGTCTTTTTTGTAGACCTCGACGGTTTCAAGGCGGTCAATGATAATTACGGCCACGCGATTGGCGATGATCTGTTGAGGCAGGTTGCAAAGAGACTCACCTCAAAGGTTAGGGAGACCGACTTCGTGGGGCGACTCGGCGGGGATGAATTTGTGGTTATCAGCATCGGAAAGTTTAGTGACCGACAGAGTTCCGATATGGTTGACCGACTGAGCAGTGCCTTTGGATCGATTTTTCAGCTATCCGACGTGAGTGTCAGGGTCGGGGCGAGCATAGGTTTCGCCAAGTCGTCTGGATCATCGGACGACACTGACCTGATCCTTGATCGCGCCGACATTGATATGTATCGGTGCAAGCTCCAGAGAAAGAGCACCTCCAACGATCCTCGGGCTCCCAAACCCTCCGAGTTGGACCCGAACTAACGCCATAAACTTCGGTGTCTCTGGAGGGATCGCCTCGGCAGCAATCGAAGTCTGTTCGCCTTGGGCCTATCGACACTCCTGCCGAGGGAAGAGTCTTGTCAGCGGAAGAGTCTTTTCAGCGGAAGAGTCTT
>JABEUO010000056.1 GCA_013044415.1 Acidimicrobiaceae bacterium | reverse complement strand
CAAGCTACCGATAATCACCGTCCTCAACAAGGTTGATCGCCCTGATGCCAGGGTGAAGGAAGTTCTAGACGAAGTGCTGGAGTTATTCTTTGACCTCGAAGCCGACGAACATCAGATCGAATTTCCAACCCTCTATGCATCGGGGCGTAATGGCTGGGCGAGTTTAGATCCCAATCAGCACGGCACCGATCTTTCTCCGCTTTTCGACGCCATCAAGGCGGACGTGCCAGCTCCAAGCTACGAAGAGTCCATGCCACTCTCGGCGATGGTAGCAAACATCGACGGTAGTCCCTACCTCGGTCGACTGGCAATATCCCGGATAAGCAGTGGAAGGCTAAAAAAGGGACAGCAGGTTGCCTGGTTCCCTAAGGATTCTGAAATGAAAAAAGTCCGGATAGTCGAGCTCTTCGTGCCGGACAATCTGGACCGGAAGTCAGTCGACGAAGTTGGACCGGGAGAAATCGCAATCTTTGCTGGGTTAGAAGACGTATCTATCGGCGACAGTATCTCTGATCCGGAAAACCCCATAAGACTTCCTCCAATCACGGTGGATGAACCGGCTATTTCAATGACATTTTCGGTAAACTCTTCACCCATGGCCGGTCGTGAAGGCACGAAGGTGACCGCGAGATTGATCGGTTCACGACTCAGCCAAGAATTGATCGGAAACGTTTCATTGAAGGTCCTCACCACCGACAGAACCGACACCTGGGAGGTGCAGGGCAGAGGCGAACTCGCATTAGCAGTACTGATAGAGACCATGAGGCGTGAAGGTTTCGAACTTACCGTCGGGAAGCCGCAGGCTATAACCAGGATCATTAATGACAAACTATGCGAACCCTACGAGCGACTTGAAGTCGATATCCCAGAAGAGCATTTCGGATCCCTAACCCAATGCGTATCGCCCAGAAAGGCGACCCTGGTTTCTATCGTCGCCAACGGCTCGGGCTGGACTCGGGCAATATTTAGGATCCCCTCGAGGGGTCTACTCGGTCTCCGTAGCGATGTGTTGTCCCAAACAAAAGGCACTGCGATCATCCACCATGCCTTCGATGGGTATTCAGAGCATGCTGGCGATATCAAAGCTAGGGCTTCCGGTTCTTTAGTTGCCGATCGCATAGGCGTATCCACCGGATATGCGCTGATCAACCTGCAGGAAAGGGGCCAACTTTTTATCGCTCCCGGCGAGGACGTTTACGAAGGAATGGTCATCGGGGAAAACTCGAGGACCGAGGACATGGATGTCAATCCGACCAAGGAAAAGAAACTAAATAACATCAGGTCATCGACATCCGAAGAACTCGTAAGGCTCTCACCGCCCAAGAAGCTGACGCTCGAAGCCGCCCTAGAATTTATAGCAGAAGATGAGTGCCTAGAGGTCACCCCCTTGTCGGTGAGGATAAGAAAGACATCCCTGATCCAAAGTGACCGGGCGAGAAATAGAACCTCGAAGCGGCAGGCCGACTGACGTTTGCAGACTCTGGACGTATCGGTCGTCGCCCTGAAAAGGAATCCAAGACCATCCGACACCGTCAGTGGGTCGAACTATGGCCTAACTGGTCAACTTCAGACGCTCCAGGACCACTGCCAAGCGAAGGTGCGGGGACCCCGCAAAGGTGGTGGCCCTTCTGAGCGTCAACTAACGGTGATCCTAAAAAGGGTGTGCTAAATTGAAACTGGATCGGTATAAGTAGATAGTCCCCACCCTTTTGGAAGTACCGAGTGAATAGACCTCCAATAACTCTCCCTTTTTAGTGCCGTTTTCTAACCTGAAACCAACTACGCACAGCGGTGCCGATGAGTCATACCGCTTCAGGTGCACAAATCGTCTTGCAGCGGCTTTGGATATTTCTCGCATCCCCAAAAACTGAGAGTCTGAAGGTTGAGTCGCAATCGCCGCAGACAACGACGCTAAGCAGTTCGACGCCGAAGTCCCTGCAAGCGAATTTGACCCCCCGCAACCAGAGAGCAAGGCACCGGAGATAGCGAGGCCGGATACGGCCAGACCGGTACAAACTCTAGATAATGAGCGCCTTGCGGGATCAGATCTCATTACTGGTCACCCACCCATCTTCCCTTTCGCCTTGTCTCGCCTCAAAGTACTTGATCACCCCGTGTGAAATAGCACCCAGTGGCAGCAGTAACCAGTAACTGAAGAGCCGGTAAAGTACCACCGCTGCAATAGCGGGAACCTCATGACCTCCAAATGCGACCAGCGCTACGGCCATCGAACCTTCCACCACGCCTAGTCCCCCGGGTGTCAGAGGGAGGTTTGCAGCTAGAGCACCGACCGAATATGACAACACGACACCCAGGAGTGAAACTTGAGAATGAGTGCTATGTAGCATCAAGAAAAGTACCGCCAGGTCAAATAGCCAATTCAAAAAGGCCGCCACGAACCCAAAAGCGGTCTCCGTCCTGCCAATCTTGATCAACTGGGTTCGAGCCCTCGCCTCGTTTGCGGCTCTGACGGCTTCTACTCCTCCTTTGCGAATAGACTTCAAGTAGTTGATCCAGTAAGCAAACCTGGAGACAACTAGTTCAGCCTTGAGTACCATGAATAGAAGTAAGCCAACCACCAGGGCTAAGAATGCCATATCGACAGGAGACACCAGGCCCTCAGCCTGACCTTGATCACCTAGCGCCCCAACCACGGCGAGGACGACGAGTGCCAAGATCGTTAGAATGTTAAGTCCCGCCAATACCAACGCCGACCGCGACGGATCGAGCGACAGCCTACGCAGTCGATGGTAGAAGTAATATGTCGAAGCGGCGGCACCAAAAGGAACCGAATTACCCAGTGCGGTCGATGCTGATGAAGCCAGCACTAGCTTTACAAAGGGAAGTCTCCGCTGCATGCCACGGATCAAGTAGTAGGAGACCGAGGCGTACGCTGCAAGTGACAGTAGCTCAAGAACTATTGCGAGGGCCACGTAGGAAAGGTCGAGGGTGGCGAAATAGTGCTCGATCCCCTTTAGCTCGATAACCTTCGATCGGAGGAAGTAGATCGCCAGGCCGACGGTACCAGCCATGAGGAGAAGGCCAATCCACCTTTTAGCAGTCTTCGTCGTTCGATAACCTGAAAAAGACACCGCTTGTCCCCTTATGGCGTTAGCCTAGGCAAAGAGATTTTTAGCTCGGCTAATCGCATAGAAGCTTATGGGGCAAGCTGCCAACTGCGTTAGCCTTGTCGGAGAATCCCGCTTTTGGGAGCTTTACATCAAAAGGGTTGGGTTTGAGCGTACAACTAGACAAAGACGCACCGGTAGTCATAGTTGGTGGTGGGCTAGCGGGACTTGCATGTGCAAATCAACTAGACAAGCTCAAAATCGAATATCTCTTAATTGAGTCGACCGATCGCCTCGGCGGGCGTGTCGGGAGCAAGAAGGTCGATGGTTTTACCATAGACATCGGATTTCAGACTTTTCAGGAGTCCTACCCTGAGCCAAGGCGGCTATTGGATCCGGCCTTGCTAGAACTGACTCGCTTTTACAGAGGCCTTTACGTACAAGGCGATGACGATGGACGAAGTAGGTTCTTGCTTTCCGATCCCCTCAAATACCCCGGGGCGCTTGCGGATATACTCGCGTCGAAGCTGGTAACTACATCGGATATCACAAGTTTCCTAAGGGCGATCTCACAGCTGGCTACTAAGGCGAAAAGGCGCCTCGCCTCAAAAGAACCAACCAAGGACTTCCTGTTAGCTATCGGAGCAAGATCTCCCCTCATTAAAACAGTTGTAGAACCATTTTTGAGCGGAGTCTTCATCGAAGACGAGCTGATGACCCCCCTTTCGTTGGCCAAGTTTGTCCTCGGGCGCCTCTTACTTGGCCCTAGCTCCATTCCCCTCACGGGAATGCAAATGATCCCCAACCTGCTAGCCAAAGAGATCAATGGAGAGGTAAGGCTGTCTCAGCGCGCAACTTCTATAACAAAAGGTGCGGTCAGGTTAGCTGACGGTACGGAGATTCCCGCTTCAGCGGTTGTCCTCGCTACGCAGCTATCCGTCGCTAATGACCTGCTGAAGTTAGGTCTCACTGGCCAGCTATCAAAGCCAGTCGGCTACTTCTACTTCGTGTGCGATCGCCGGCCACTCGAACACCCAGCAGTATTCACTCCCAGCCGAAACCTAGGTCCCATCCTCACCGTCACTACGATAAGCGACGTAGCTCAGAGCTACCTTCCCAAAGATTCCAAGGGTAAGGACGTTCATCTCGTTTCGGTTTCAACCCTGACAACGGAGGGCGACAAACCACAGCTGCTGGTAGATGAAACCTTACGCGAATTAACCACACTTTTTGGACCGGAAGTCTCACAGTGGCAGGAATTGACGTCTGGTGTCATAGCTGACGCACTGCCCAGGCAATTTGGTACTACCACCATTCCCAACGGAAACCCCGAGGTAGCCGATGGAATTTTCATTTGCGGCGACTACACCGATACTCCATCCATCAATGGTGCCTTATTTTCGGGCAGACGGGCGGCAATCGCATTGGCAGATCGAAGACACTCCCCTAAGGGCCACTTCTCACCCCTGGTAGGTGGATAGCAGATGCTAAGGAGGCAAAGGCAGCCGACGGATCAAGAGGCCCAAAGACTCGTTGCCCTCTCAAGTAGGGTTCCCGGCTCAACCGACCTCTCGATCCGCAAGATCGACGGCCGTGAAGTCGTTTGGGTCGAATCAAAACCGACCTCTAAGCGTGGAGCATTGACAGAAGATGACGGAAAGAGGATCGCACTCGCAGCAAGATGGGCTCATGGCATTAAAAAGCCACTCGTTATGGTGTTATCAACGTCGGGGGCTGCAATAGACGACGGGATTGCTGCACTAGCCGGATGGGGACAGGCGGCAAAAGCTGTCTCCGACTGCTCAGGGATCATACCGATACTCGCCGCCCTCGTCGGACCGGCGGTTTCGGGTCCTGCACTCCTTTTAGGTCTCGCAGACTATGTAGTTGCCACTTCGGATTCGGTTGCATACCTATCCGGGCCGACAATGGTCGAAAGCTTCACGGCTGTACCGGTTTCATCGAGGGAGCTCGGAGGGGCTCCAATACACGCAGTGAAGAATGGGGTAATTTACGAACAGGTGGACACGGCCCAGGACGCAATTTTGGCCATCGAATCGATGCTTGACTACCTTCCCGACTCGACCGACGAGCTACCCCACAGATCCGCTCCAAACGACGAGGTGGAAAGAATCTCACCTCGTCTGCTCGAGGTGATACCTGCCTCCTCCACCGGATCCTATGATGTCAGGTCGATCATAAAAGAGATCCTCGACCAAGGTGACTTCTATGAACTTCGAAAATTTTGGGCTCCTCACCTAGTAACCGGACTAGGGAGACTCGACGGCAGGGTAATAGGAGTTCTTGCTAACCAACCGATGATCATGGCCGGAACTCTGGATATTCCCTCTGCCCAAAAAGGTGCAAGATTTGTTAGGTTCTGCGACGCCTTCAACATTCCTTTGCTAACTATCGTCGACACACCCGGCTTCCTGCCCGGTAAGGATGTTGAGTGGAGAGGGATGATAAGGCACGGAGCAGAACTCGCTTTCGCTTACGCCTCGTGCACCACGCCAAGGATCTGCCTCATCACCAGGAAGGCCTACGGCGGAGCGTATATCGTAATGGATTCGAAAGGCATGGGAAACGACCTCACCCTGGCCTGGCCCAGTGCCGAAATAGCGGTTATGGGATCACTCGGTGCCGTTCAGATTCTCCATCGTCGGGCCACTCCCGACGAGCAGCTGAATCTGCAACGGGAATACGAAGCCACCTACCTTACACCGTGGATTGCGGCGGAAAGGGGTTTTGTCGATGAGGTCATCGACCCACAATTAACCAGGCCGATTCTCTCTCGGCAGCTCGACTTGCTAATGTCTAAGCGAGAATTCCTCCGGCCTTCCAAGCACGCAAATTCTCCCTTATGATGGGGCGTGGATCATCTGTGAAGCCATGGCTAGTATCGCAGAAGTGAAACCAGAAAGCTTCTCCCAAGAGTCCAAGAGCCTTATAGCCAATTCTCGCCACGCGACCCTGTCGGTGATATCAAGCGAATACGGCGTCCATAGCATCCTTGTCAACTTCGTATACAGCGATGACTTTGCCGAGTTCTACGTACTCTCCAGGCCGACATCACGAAAAGTTAGCAACATAAAAGCCCATGGGGTAGCCTCACTCCTGTTTGCAAATGGATCCTCCTACACGTCCATCTCCGCATGGGCAACCATAGACTCGAGTAGTCAAACGCGTAGGCTTGCTGAAGAACTCTTTACTCGGCGATATAACCGGACGCCACGAATAGCCGAAGAAAGGGTCATCATCGTCATAACCCCAAGACGCTGGCATGGCCAAATATCCAAGGGGTCGGATAGTTGATCTATGACCTTGGGG
This sequence comes from Acidimicrobiaceae bacterium, assembly GCA_013044415.1. Lineage (GTDB taxonomy): Bacteria > Actinomycetota > Acidimicrobiia > Acidimicrobiales > Acidimicrobiaceae > JABEUN01. The sequence goes on along the minus strand of JABEUO010000056.1, from coordinate 2,480 downwards.
CAATGGCGATATCGATTGTAGTCTTGGCCGTCGCGTCGGAAAAGTTCGTCATATCCTCAAGGATCATTTCACGTAAAATTGGCCTGTCTGACCTGCTAGCAGGGGTAGTAATCGTCGGCTTCGCTTCCTCCCTTCCCGAAATCGCAACGTCGGTGCTAGCTTCATACTCGGGACATTCAGACATTGCTCTTTCACAGGTCGTCGGTTCCACCACCATAAACGTGACCATAGTTTCCGCTATTTCAGCCCTCGCAGCTACTCCGCTTATTCCAAGTACGACCATAAAGAGGGAAGGCGCCGCAGCCGTTGCTGGAGCATTGGCCCTTCTGTTGGTAGTTGGCCTAGGCGGTAAGCAATACTTCGGGCCACTGCTGATCGTGATGTTCGTTGCATTTACGGTCTTCGTACTTAAAGGCGCCGAGGAGCATAGGGCACACGCAGCAAAGCATGCAAAGCCAGAGGTCGAGATTCAAAACGGGCCTCAATCGGGCGATGAAAGTCCGGCTAACAGCAAAGTGGTTTTGACCGGACTCGTGTCACTAGTGCTTACCCTTGGGGCTGCAGAAGTTTTTCTCAAAGGTGCGCTGGCACTTGCCGGCCGGATGGGCATATCTGGGGGCTTCGTAGGGGGTGTCATCCTGGCACTCGGCGCTTCACTCCCAGAAATTGCCACGGCCATACAAGCCGCGAGGAAAGGCGCCGCTGCGTTGGTCGTAGGAAATGTACTTGGAGCCTCCTATCTGACCTGTACATTAGCTGCTGGATTGACTCTATCAATACGTCCTTTAGCGACCCCAAATCTTGAGCTAGCATCGACTGCTGCGATGGCAGTTTCGGTCTGCCTTCTTTGGGTATTCCTCCTCACCGGCAAACGACTAAGTCGCTTGGAAGGGGTCTTTCTAATAATCTTTTATGGGGTATTCCTGGCTACTCTTGGGATCTAGCACCACTCCAAATGGCACTCCATTGAAGGAATCCACCCTAGAAAAATCTTCCACGGGTCTTCGCGACAGTCTGGTTACCCTTTTTACCGGTTCACCTATAACGAGCAGCGCCGCCAGGGCGAAACCAGGATCTACTCCAAGCAGTGACATGACCTCTGGCTCCTCCCTACACAAGGCGGTAGTCATAACCCCGCCCAGTCCGATCTCCACCGCTGCTAGCAAGATGTTGTAACAGAACGGATACACAGAGGCACCGCCAACAATACTCTGCCGGTCGAGTCCATTGTCCAAGACTGCGAGCTTGGAGAGTTCCACAAAGACGGCAAGTAGTGCAGGCGCTAGGTCCAGGTGGTCGGAGAAATCGAATGGCCGCTCGATAGCCCTCGCGGTCTCAAGGTCTACCGCAGGACCGCCCCAATTCCGATTCGAAATTGGGGCAAATGGAACGAGGCCAGCTTCAACGTGCGCCATGTACTCGCGCCATGACACTACGTAGAGGTCACGAACTTTCTCCTTGATCGCTTGATCCTTGATAACCACTACCCGCCAGCCCTGCCTATTACCACCCGAGGGTGCAAAACGAGCCACATCCAGTATTCGGTACAATTCGTCATCGGTCACGACGCGATCTGTGTAGGTTCGGTATGCAGCGCAGGAGGACGTAAGCTCTTTTAAATTCATATACAACTGATGATATACCTCCGAAGACCCTCTAGATCAGCAACAGCTAGCCCTCTTCACCCCTTACTTTGCAAAGTGACTGAGCGTGATTGAGGTAACTGACCTACTTTGTCTGAGACCCCTTACCCTCGCGGAGGCTAAGGCGATTTCAGAAGGCAGAAGATCGCCAGGTTGGGCTTCGGACTACCCTCAAGTTCAAGACGTCGAAATTGTCAGCTACCTTTTGCGTCAGCTGGATTCCCAATGGCCCAGTGCAAGCCAATTCCAGATAGTTGATCGTCGGTTGGAGCGGGTGATCGGTGGGATTGGGTATTGGAAACGTACCAAAAGTAAAGAAATCGAAATCGGCTACGCCGTAGTACCATCTCGGCGAAATGCTGGTGTAGCTACCGACGCCCTGATCGCCCTGGCGACAAAACTACGCACTGATTTTCCAAGGCTTGGCCTCTATTTGAAGGTCGAACAGAAAAATGAAGCCTCCTTGGCCACCGCCGCAAAAGCCGGCTTCAGTGAGGTAAGTCTCGACTTCGACATGTGCACTTTGATTTTGCGTTCTCCAAAAAATCAAATCAGAGACCTTCCAAATCGCATCCACTAGGTCCTACTGATGGGGGTCTCAATTATCGGCAGGGGTCGACATGCAGCTAAGAACAGAACCCACCAAGCTGGAATACCCACATCTAGCCTAAAATATCTCTTCAGCAGCAGTGAGCACGGGCGAAACGGCCTATCAGTTAGATAAGTAGTTTCGAAAAATCCAGCACCCAATGCAGCTAACTAAAAAACCACGCATACAGCAGTGGTCAGGAATTCAGTGGAACCATCTATTCGACCCTTCACCAGCAGCACTTCTGT
>JABEUO010000255.1 GCA_013044415.1 Acidimicrobiaceae bacterium | reverse complement strand
CTCTTTTCTTGGCTGCTTTAGGTTGCGCGGCTAATTAATTTTCCTAAGGCAACTTATCAAAAGATCCGATCATATGGCGTGGATCAATCAAGGGAGTCAACGGTCGAATGAATCTTCAACAAGCTTCATATCCATCGAATAAGCTGTGTCCGGAAAGATAAGTCTCTTACGCCTCAAGACCAGCACGATACAAAGACAACCCTTATCCGACTTCAAAAAGAGTAGATTGTGATCCAACCCGAAGCCCTAATTGACCAAAGATTGCTCGGCCTGCTAGAAATAAAACTCGCAAAATCGAGCGATTCGCCTTCGCTTAAAGATGTGGACCGCTTCGCAACTCAACCAGTAAAACCGATTACAACAGAAACCAATCTGACCTACAGATCTACTTCAGTCGACTGACAATGCGACGCCTGAACGCTCTCCAAATGAGCCTGGTCTCCAAGTTGACCGCCCTCGCGATAGCTACGATGTTGCTGGTTCTACTGTTGGACGGGATCTTTCTTGTCCAAAACGAGTCGTCGGAACACGTTCTTCAGGGCCTCGCTAACCAGGGGCAGGCTAGGCTCCTCGCTATCCATGATGCCCACGACAACTTCCTAACCTGGGATAGTCAAGCAAATATGTGGGTAGGTTTAGGGGCTAATGGTGCTACTTCAAAGTTAGGTCTAAACACTCAGCTCCAGGCAAACCAGGCGAGGACCGGGTTTTATTCAAACTTAGCTCAGCTTGGACGCGACCAACTAGATTCCCAACAGCTTCACCTTCTCAGCGCTATTCGCACAGCGGCAGCGGGTTACGACCAAATTTGGACGAAAATTCAAAGACTGGACCTGACCAACCATGGTGAAGCAACTAATCTGGCCTTCGTAAGAAACCACACGGTTTCGAGTGAGGTTAGAAATAACCTCTTGTCACTCGAGGCCTCCATCAGTCAATCGAACTCCTCTGCCCAGTTAAGTTTGGTAAGTACCGTAAACACTCAAAACGACGTGGCTTTGGCAATGGATATAGTCGTCTTCGGTCTGATGCTACTTTCAATTTTTGCCATCAGGTCGTCCATGGCGCCCCTCGGAATAATTAGAGATATTCTTGGCCGGGTCACCAGTGGCAACTACTCCCTCAATGAATCTCCCCTAACTCACAAAATAGCGAGGCGAAGGGATGAACTTGGTCTGCTCTTCCAATCGAGCAAAGTGCTGGCCAATGAGCTGGAGTCAGTTTCATCCGAGAGGGAATTGCACGCTAAAAAACTTGAGTTAATTGCGAGCTTCAATGCGACACTGGCCGAAGCCGCCAACACACTGATCAGTGCTAACAGCGAGCAGGAGATGTTAGATTCCTTCTGTGAAACGCTAAGAAACAACCATTACATACTATCGGTTTCGATACTCCGCCCAAATGACCAGGGCAGCTTCGAAGAAATTGCCACTTCCGCATCTATAAGCCATCCCGAACTTACCAAAGCGTCAACTGATCCATCAAAAAAAGAAGGCAACAACAACATCGGTCGGACCTGGAGGAAGCGACGCCCAATTTGGTCTAGTTTTGGGGCGGGAGGCACGGCTGTGGCAAGTTGGCGCCGAGAAGCTAACTTGGCCGGCTACTTCAGCTGCGTCTCGCTTCCCATTGAACGGGACCACAAACCGTGGGGCATTCTCTCACTCTTTCTCGGGGAGCTGGGCCTAAGCCGATTCGATAAGGACCTACTTGAGACGATTAGTGACCTGACTGGTAGCCTCGCCCTTGGGTTCGCCAGGATGGACGCAAATGTAAGGGAATTAGAGCTTGCAGAAATCCAAAAAGTTCTCCTCGAGACGACCTTCGCCGGTATTGGCCTGGTAAATGACCGCCACTTAGTTTGGGCGAACGATCGCTTTGTTCAGATCTTCGGCTATGAAAATCCCGCCGACATCATCGGCACAGGACGAGCACCATTAGTAGATGAGCTGGATCAGGAGTTGATCGACAGGGCCTATGGCAAACTCGACGCTATCGGCTCCTCCTACGTTGCCAACCTAAGAATGAGGCGGTTGGATGGGGAGGAAATAATCTGCGACCTTGCCTTCGGAAAAATACATAGACAAGATAGCGTCCACAGCGTCGTATGGACCATCCAGGATGTGACAGAGAGAAGGCGGCTTGAGAACCAGCTTCAGTACCAGGCCGAACATGACTTTCTAACTGGGATTCCCAACAGAAGGGCTATGGAGGAACAGGTAAGGGGAGCGATTGAGAGGTCAAAGAGGGCTGGGTCCGTATGCGTCCTTGGGGTAATCGACCTCGACGACTTCAAGCTGGTCAATGACCGACTAGGCCACTCCGCAGGTGATTCCATTTTGACCCATTTTGCCGAGAGGATAAAAGGGCACCTAAGGTCGCCAGACTTCTTCGCTCGACTCGGAGGCGACGAATTCGTCCTGATTCTTGAGGATTATGACGACTTGACAGTTTTTCGGCACCTAAAACGAACCTTCTCGAGACTCCATAAGTTGGTAGAAGAGCCATTCAGGCTCGAAAATGGCATCGAGGTCTTCCAGGACATGTCAATGGGGGTAGCCTTGTACCCCAAGGACGCAGAAAACCCCGACGATCTCCTACGGGTCGCCGACGCTGCCTTGTACAACATAAAACTTGACAAAATAAATCGGCTCGATTGGTGGGGATTTGGCGCCAGACTCGACCCAGAACCAGACCTATATGTATCTCAATCCGATGCGTACTCTGAGCAAAGCCGGGCCATCCTCGCTACCACCAAAGTCTTCCTATCCGAGGTCAGCCAGCGATTCGCAGATGAATTTATAGTTCTGTTGGGCCGAGATCTCCATGCAAGCTCGGCAATGTCGGCATTCCCTAACGACGGATCCATCCACTTCGCCAAACAAATCGCGTCTCACTTGGATTTTCTCTTTGCTGCCGACGCTACCTTTGCAAGTAGACGTGAGCGCAGTTTCAAAGTCGGCGAAACCCACGGATTAGTTGGAGTAGAGGGCACGCTGCTCACCCACGCCGTGACACTATTTCGTCGCGTTCTTAGCGAACACATCAATCGAGGTCCTCTCTCTCCACGACAGAAACATCATTTGCGTGCGATAGCTGAAGTTCGCCTACAGGATGACCTAGAAGCCCAACTAAGGGCGATGGACAACCTTAAAGAGCGATACTCCAACGTAGTTACTACGCCACTACCTGACGCCAAGTTACGATGGGCGGATCTAGTGAAACGTGAGACGGATAGCCTCTCCGAGCTACCAGGCGTGAACTTGGTAATGATGCTTCGGCTCGACAATCAAAAGGCCTTCACGATAGAGAAAACTGCTGGAATTCTTTCCGCTGAAGCGGAGGCGGCACTTTCACGCATCGGAATACAGATGACCAATGAAGCCCCCGCGGATGCTCCACCCTCGGCGGCCCAATGGCGTGGACCTTCAATCAGGGCCTGGGAGCAAGCGACGATCTTCAGCTCGGGGAATTTTGGCAATGATCCCGAATCCAAGGTCTGGGGAGAATTTGCAAAACCATTTGGCATAAGGTCAATTCTTTCCATACCGATACTGGATTCGATCGGGCGACCGGTAGCGGGGGTAGTCCTGTTCGGCACGCAACCAAACCAGTTTGAATCGCATTGGATGAAACAGTTCGCAACTGGAGTCGGAAATCGCTTTAATGAGCTTTGGAGGAGTCGATCCTTAGGCGTTGGCGAAAAGGTGCTTTCGCCAGCTACCGCCAACTACTACAGAGAGAGCCTGTTCAGTGGTGGATTCACGGTATTCGTTCAACCGATAATCGACCTCAGTAGAGGAGAGGTGGTGTCCGTCGAAGCCCTGGCCCGACTTCAACTGCCAGGTGGGCAAATCATACTTCCCGGGGACTTTCTGCCCCTCCTCGGTGAACTCGAGATGGAACAGCTTTTTCGATTGGCACTTGATCGCTCCCTCTCCCACCTCGCAAAATGGGATAGGTCCGGGGTTCGGCTCAAGATCTCGGTAAACCTCTCACCAACTACTCTTCTGGCTCCCGATTGCGCCAACACAATT
>JABEUO010000254.1 GCA_013044415.1 Acidimicrobiaceae bacterium | reverse complement strand
CGTCCGCACCCCTCGCTCCAAGTCTCGAAAACACCCCTTCGATCGAAGAACCCGCCATGGTAGAGCCGGCCCCCTCGGCCACCATAGAAGCGGCGAACCCGCAAAAGGCTACGGCAAAGAGCCAGGCGACTACAAATGGTCCAAATAGTCGCCTAGTTAGGCCGAGGTGTCCGATTCTCCTCTCACCGAGTGCTCTACCCCTACGGTCATCTGAGGTAAAAAGACCCCGTCCAACATCGCGAATCCCCGATAGGTAAAGCGAAATAGCCACCATCGCAACCGAGAAGAGCAAAGGTGGTAGGAGGGCCGCTGGTTTGGGCGCGGTAAGGGGGGAGAGCTTCTCTACCCATCCGAGGGGTGAAAGCCAGATCAGCCAATTGACTCCTACCTTTGAGTCGGCGAGCATCCTAGCTAAATATCCGGCCGCCAATAGCCAACCACACCAGCTCGAAGCCTGCCTCCTAGTCGCACTGAATTGAGAGGCGAACAGTGCGAAGGAAGCGAAGACAATCGGCTCGACGATCGAAGCCGTGGCGAGGTAAAAAGCCATGGAAAGCGACATTGACAGTTTCGAATCGAGAGTCAAAAGGCCGAGTGAAACTCCCATCGTTATCCAGATAGCCAATATGCCGAACAAGATGGCCTTAAACACCGACCGGCTTGTCCGCCTCAAGGTCGTCGGAGTGGAAATTACTAGGTCCCACCTTTGGGCCTCTTCCTCCCCCTTGATCGCCTTGGTGGTGGTCAAATAGCCCCACAAGGCGCCGATGATTGAGACGCTCAAGAGCGACTTGAACTGGGTGAAGCCCATCGTAGTGTTCAGACTCGGAGCGGGTCCAAAAAGTGCTATTGTTGCGAGGTTTGAACCAAATGCCCTCACTAGCGCTTCCCTTTGCGCAGGGCTGGAGTAGATGCCGAGGTAGCTCAACGCTGAAGTAGATACAAAACCAGAGAAGACTAAGCCCCAGATAACCCCCGACCTGATGAACTTCCTAAAGAAGTAGACCCCGAAATACCTCACCTCGTTATCCTTCGATTCAGCTTGCGGTCTCTGGTCCAAAAATTCAGCCCTTTCCCACGGAGCTGTCGTCGTAGAGCTCCAAAAAAAGCTCCTCCAGTGACGGTTCTCGAATAAGCAATGACTCGGGCTGAAAGTTGGCTAGCAGGTCCAAAAGCTCCGCCGTTCGTCCCCGGAATGTAAAGTGGGCAGAATTACCCGACACCCCCACCGAACCCACACCTTGCACTTTAGAGAGGTCCGGCGGCGTCGAGTTAAAGGTCACCTCGACGTTGCGAGAGGTTAGCTGACGCATCTCCTTTAGCGAGGTGAAATCGATCAATCGCCCACGATTGAGCATCCCCACTCGGTCACAAAGCGCCTCGACTTCGCTCAGCATGTGAGAAGACAGAAGTACGCTCTGACCGTTCTCCTTTGCCTCGAAAATGCAGTTTCTGAATTCCCGCTCTAAAAGGGGATCTAAGCCACTGGTCGGCTCGTCCAGGATCAGCAGGTCCGACCTCGCCATCAAAGCTGCGATGAGGGCCACCTTTTGCTTATTTCCCTTTGAGTATGTTCGTACCTTTTTCGACGGGTCTAGCGCGAACCTCTCCACCAGTTCGTCTCGATACCGACGATCCGTCCTTCCGGCGAGTTGCTCAAAGAGACTGAGGGTTTCAGCTCCGGTCAGTGAGGGCCAAAGGTTGCACTCGCCTGCTAAGTAACTCAGTCGCCTATGGGCCAGGACCGCATCTGAACGTGCATCGAGTCCAAATATCTCCGCCTTGCCGGTAGTGGGCCTAATACTCCCGATGAGGAGGCGCAAGGTGGTGGTCTTTCCGGCTCCATTTGGCCCTAAGAAACCGACTACTTCCCCCTTGGCGACCTCCATAGAGAGTTCTACAAGGGCTTGGGTCCGACCATAGGACTTTCCGAGATCCTCCGTCCGCACCGCTGGGACTTCCACGGCGTCACCTCCAGTTAGTCCTGAAGCTAGCTAGCTCGGGTCGGGAAGTCAAATAGGCGCTACAAAGACGTAAGGCAAGCATGTAGGGCAAAGATGTAGGGCAAAAGGGCCCTTCACTCCTCGATGGTTGGCCTAGTTGCCACTAAGCCCCTCTCCCTCTCGGCCAGATCGCGAAATATTTTGCATTGGTAGCCGACCGATCGGGCAAACTTGGCGACCCTTTCCACCTGCGACGGGTCCATCTCTAAGATGACCGAAGCGCCCTTGTTAAGGTAGCGAGGTGCCTTTTCGAGTATCGTCTCGAGCTGCTCGGTTCCGGCTTTGCCGGAGAGTAGGGCGGACTTCGGCTCCCAATTTCTTACCACTGGATCCAAGTGATCGTAGTCAACTTGGTTTATATAGGGTGGGTTAGAGAGGATGAGATCGAAACGACCTCTTTCAATCATTGCCTGTTCGGCCGGGTCAACCGCACTAAACCAGTCCGCCAGCAACAACTCCACCTGGCCGGAGATACGGCCCTTATGCGCCTCAAGGTTCGTAGTTGCCAAAGAGAGGGCCTCGGTAGATAAATCGGTGGCCAGCACGTATGAACCCTTTACTTCTGTTGCAATCGCTATCGCACAAGCACCAGATCCCGTACCTAATTCCAAAACCCTCGGGTGCTCCAAAGCTTTTCTAGAAAGATTCCGAATCGCCATCTCTACCACGACTTCGGTTTCCGGCCTCGGTATCAAGGCCCTCGAATCGACTATCAGTTCAAGGTCCCTAAAGCCCCAGCGCCCGAGGACATACTGTATCGGTTCGCCTCGTTGCAATCTCTCTACAAAGCCCTGTGCCTTTGCTATCGAGGCGTCTTGCACCTCCAAACCCAATAAAAGCGCTTGGTAATACGGCGTTGATATCGCCTCTGCGACGATCCAACGGGCCGTTTGGGATGAGCCAGTCTCGGCTTTGATCTCGTTGAACAGTTCTAAGACTGATCGGGGCATGCCTACGAGTTCGCCTCTGGGCCATGGCTGTTGAGTTGTTCCATCCGCTCGGCTAGCACTAAGGCGTCGATAATCTCTCCCAGGTCACCCTGTAAAACTCGGTCGAGCTTACGGAGGGTCAAGCCAATTCGGTGGTCGGTAACCCGGTTCTCGGGGAAGTTATAAGTCCTAATCTTCTCGGACCTGCCACCGGATCCAACCTGAGACCTGCGGGCGTCGGAGTGCTCTTGAGAGAGTCGATCCTGTTCGGCCTTGAGGAGCCGTGCCCTGAGTACCTGCATCGCCCTGGCCCGATTCTGTATTTGACTCTTTTCGTCCTGCATCGACACGACTATTCCGCTCGGGATGTGGGTAATTCGAACCGCAGAGTCGGTAGTGTTAACCGACTGACCCCCCGGCCCGGTCGAACGGTAGACGTCAACCCTAATTTCGTTAGGATCGATCTCCACCTCTATCTCATCGGCTTCAGGGAGGACGGTGACCGTAGACGAAGAGGTGTGTATCCTCCCCCTAGCCTCGGTTACGGGAACCCGCTGGACTCGATGTGGTCCCCCTTCGAGTTTCAGCTTCCTCCAAGCGTCTTCAGCCTTGACGACGAAGGTCACTTCGTTGTACCCGCCCATGTCCGACGGGTCGAGCGAAAGTACCTCGACCTTCCAGCCGACCTTCTCTGCGTACTTTATGTACATCTCGAAGAGGTCCTTGGCGAATAGGTTCGCCTCTTCACCACCCTCAGCTCCGCGGATCTCTACGATCACATTTCTACCGTCATTCGGGTCGGTAGGTAGCAGGAGTACCTCGAGCTCCTCTTGGGCCTTTGCGAGTGCCTCTTCGCTCTCAGTAATATCCGCCTTCAAGAGGTCCCGGTCGGTGGACGACGCCTCTTGATACATTATTTTGATCGTCTCGAGGTCAGAAATAGCCCTCTGGAGGTTCGAATAGCCCTCCAAGATCGCCTCGAGCTCTTTTCTCCTCCTCGACAGCTCCTTCGCCCTGCGCTGATCGGAGAAGACTTTGGGGTCGGATAGCTCCTTTAAGATCTGTTCGTACTCTGCCTGAAATGCTCCAAGTCCAGTTAGATCCACAACTTCTCCAAAACTTTAATCGGTCCAGGGTGCCTCGACGTGAAGCACCTCGATATTGATGCTCAAATAGTCAGCTAGTTCTTGATATACCCGATGGTGATCCTTGGCCAGGAGCACCAGCAAAATCGGACCGACTGGATCCAGGGCATTGCTCTGGATCAAACCCCTTTTAATCCAGTTAGCCTCGAGTACCACCCTAGGATCGATCCCCACCACAAAGGCCAGAAGAGAAGAACCAGAGATGGCATAGCAACGATCACCGGTCGACTTAGCACCGCCCGTTTCGACTAAATTAGCTATCTCTATCGATTCTACGGGTCCCATAGTTCCCATCGAAGATACCGACGCCCTAAGCCACCTAGAGCGATCTAGCCTATTGAGCAGGTGTCGGGGCTCCCCGCCCCTTCGCTTCTGACGAACTAGCGAGACTATCGAAGACAGGCTCTCCTTGGGCGAAGAATCACTCGCACTTGTCATGAGGCCCCACATCTCCCTATCGGGGTCGCTCACCCCAATAACTAGTTCAGGCAGGGTCGCCCCAAGGGGGACATATGCGACTTCTAGGCCCCAAACTAAGGCTGAAACTCGGTCTTCGAAGTAGTCGATCTCCAGGTCCATCCCCGAGGTCATATCTTCGAGGTAAAAGACCGCTACTGCGTCTTTTCGCAGTGCACCAGCCCGGCTAGCTATCGTCGGAGTGACCGGCGGGATCTCCCGTAAAGCATTCGATCGCAGTTCCTTCAGCTCGATCGGAGCTTCTAGGTCCGCCAACCAGCCGGCGATGACGGAGTCGCCGTTGCGATCGGCCTGTGGGTCCCTCTCGAAAGGCGCGACAACCAAGATCGACGGCAGCAGTCCACTTCGATGCGCCCGGATAAGGGAGCCTATGATCAAATTCGCTTCGAGAGTCGCCACTACCACCGCAGCGCCGTTTTGCCCCATTGGGAACGCTACGGCCGAGCTTGCGAGTTCGACGACTCCCTCTTTCTCGTCTTGGTCCAACCCGAGTAGCTTAAGCCTGAGGGCTTGGGCAAAGGAGACTAGAAGGCGGTTTGCGGAGTCGGCACCGACCTCCTCCGCTTGATGCTTCACTTTTGGCGCTTAGATCTTTCACCATAACGGCGCTGGAAGCGCTCTACACGGCCTCCGGTATCCACGAGCTTCTGCTTGCCCGTGAAAAATGGATGGCACTCATTGCACAGTTCTAGGTGCATCTCAGACTTGGTCGACTTGGTCACAAAAGTGTTGCCACATGAGCAAGTGACCTTAGCTTCGACATACGCGGGGTGAATACCTGACTTCATCGGTTCCTCCAAATAAACCCATAAGAATCTAGTCGCAATTGACGATCTACCGACCGGAACATCTCTGCTCGGTACCTTAGATCATCGGTGACTTGGCAATATCAGCGAGAAACTCTTCATTTGAGCGGGTATTTCTGATTTTGTCGATCAAAAGTTCGAGCCCCGGTGCAGAAGAGCCCTCTTGGGCTAGTGCACTTAGCACCCTGCGAAGTTTCCAAACTTGAGAGAGTTGACTCTTGGTAAAGAGCAGTTCTTCGTGCCTTGTCGAAGAGGCCGCCACGTCGATGGCCGGATAGAGTCGCCTCTCGGCGAGCTTGCGATCCAACCTCAATTCCATGTTGCCGGTTCCCTTGAACTCCTCGAAGATGACCTCGTCCATCTTCGATCCGGTCTCCACGAGGGCGGTGGCGAGGATGGTTAGTGATCCACCCTCTTCGACATTACGTGCGGCACCGAAAAACTTCTTCGGTGGGTATAGCGCCCCGGAGTCAACACCCCCGGACATTATCCTTCCGGTAGCCGGCTGTGCGAGGTTGTAGGCCCTTGCGAGCCTGGTGATTCCGTCGAGTATTATCACGACGTCCCTACCCGCTTCTACCATCCTCTTTGCACGCTCTATCGCCAACTCACTCACCGCGGTATGCTCATCGGCCGGTCGGTCGAAGGTTGAAGCAATTACTTCCCCCTTTACCGATCGCCTGATATCGGTGACTTCCTCGGGGCGCTCATCGACGAGTAGGACCATTAGGTGCACACCAGGGTTGTTCGTCTCGATGCAGTGGGCGATCTGCTTCATGATCGTCGTCTTACCGGCCTTAGGCGGTGAAACAATCAGTCCCCTCTGTCCCTTGCCGATCGGAGAGATCAAGTCTATGATCCTCCCGGTCTGATTCGCCTGGTCGCCCGGCAGCTCCAGGATCAGCTTCTCATCGGGGAAGAGCGGTGTTAGGTCCTCAAACCTGACCCGTGATCTCGAGGCCTCAGGATCGTGACCCGATACGAGGTCCAGCCGCACGAGTGCCGGATACTTCTCGTTATTGTTGGCGGGTCTCGCACCACCGGCGAGAACGTCGCCCTTTCTTAGACCAAACTTCCTAACCATTGAGACCGGGACATAGACGTCCTTAGGCGAAGGGAGAAATCCACCCAGACGGATAAATCCGAACCCTTCGTCCCGTAGGTCCAAGATCCCCGTTACGTCGCTGAGTTCCACAGAGGTGGCAGCGGTCGAGCTAAAAGTCTCAGACCCGTCACGCTCGGAGCGCTCCTGTGGCCTCTCGCGTCCTCGTCTTCTGCGGTTATTCCGTCGTGACTGACCGTCATTCGCCTCGGACGGGCCATCACTCCGTCTAGCTGTAGCGTGCTCTGGTGCCCCCTGGGGCTCGGAATCTGATGCTGGGCGGGTCTTGGGGACGACGGTGATCGGCGGGAATAGCCCCGCTGTCGACGATCCGGGGGAGTGTCCGTTGTGTGATTGGACGGGTCCACCCCTTCCGGCCTCTTGTGCCTCTGGGTCTTTTGACCTAGCCTCTTCGACCACCTTGGCGCCGTCGGCTCCCGGCTTTGAAACTCCCCTGCTAGATGTCGAGGTGATTAGCCTCTGACCGCTCTGTCGTGGGAGGGGGCTGGCTGCTTTTGGCGAAGCGGAGGCTGCTTCACCCTGGCTACCGCCCAAGGGCAGTCCCTCCTGTACCGCCGGACTGGAGGCATCTGGCGTTCTAACCTTGCGCTCGGGTCTTTGAGCAGTACCTCGCGGTTGCGTGACACCCTGTGTTTGCGAAGCGACCTGGCTTTGCGTGCTCCGCTGGCTCGAAGGGGCCGCCGAAAGGATCAACTCTACGAGGTCGGCCTTTTTTGTCCTCTGCGTTGCCTTCAACTTCATCTCGCCGACCAACTCAAGGAGCTGGGTCTTATCCTTCTTCTCCAGCTGAGATCGATCAGTCTGGTCAATTGTGCTCATGAACACCTCTCAAAAAAGTTGTTATGCATTGGAGCGCTCACACGTGGACAGCCTCGAGATTTGAAAAATTCAGAACTTTTAAGCCACGACGAAGGAGGAGTAGCCACGTTGGATTTAGCACCAAAATCTGTATTTAGGAAGACGAGTTTAAACCGCCTCGTTCACTCACCAAAACTACACCGGTTCAAAGGGGTTTTTGGATTGCTCAAGACAGTCCGGCAACTTCCAACGAAGCTGGCGGGCAGTTCCCAATAAAATGAATTGTAGACGGTAATAGCGAATTGGCTGCACCGACGGATCCATTGATTTCCAAATGGAACTCGTCAAGCATCGATACCCAACTCTTTTGCGATCGCATGATAAGAAGCCTCTACGGCTTCGGGCACTTTGATCTGCGTAATCGCCGTATCAGGGTCCTTCAATCCGTGCCCGGTAAGCACACAGACGACCTTCGATCCCTTTTCGACCGGGGTGGCTAAAAGTCCCGCTACCGAAGCCGCAGAGGCTGGCTCACAAAAAACCGATTCGTAGCGGGCCAACTTGGCGTATGCATCTAAGATCTGCTCGTCGGTAACGGAGGATATCGACCCAAAAGACTCTTTAGCCGCCGTCAATGCGCCTTCCCAGG
>JABEUO010000253.1 GCA_013044415.1 Acidimicrobiaceae bacterium | reverse complement strand
GCCACCTCTTCAAGAAGTCGACACATGGCGGCTTTAATTACGTAAGAGATCGTACGTTGCTCTCCTTGGGAGGCACAAGCCCTCGCCGGCATCTTAGCCAAAACCACATCAATGTCGTCCCTATGTGGACCTACCGAGGTGACCTGACGCCTGAGGTCATCCTTGCGGCTTGTGAGTAGAGCGTCTTTTAGTTCTCCGGTGAAGCTAGCGGTGTAGGAGATCTCTAAGGAGTCCCCCTTCTGGGAGAGTCGACCGTAGAGATCCTGCACCAGTGGTTCCAAGCGAGTCAGCGCTGCGACCCTCCGTCTTACCAATTCGCTTCCCGCTATCGCTAACTTCTCGTCCCAGACGTCTAATGACCACTCGATTTCCTGGGGGTCGGAAAAGGGAGCCGACTTGTACAGAGCGGAGCGGTGCCTCAGTATCTTTTCCACTTCGTCGATTAGCGCCGCCGACGACTTAGACGTCTGGATTAAAAACTCGTCGATCAGGGTCCTTCTGTTTCCAGGCGGGCCCTTAATAAGCGCTAAATCATCTGGCGAAAACGAGACGATGGGTATCTCGTTTCTTAAATCTGAGAGCTTCGCTGGGGGCTTCTTGTTGACTAGATGGCGGTCCTTTTGGGTCTTTGATATCGAAGCGTCTACTTCGATTCTCCTCTGTTTTACATCGATCAACCCGTGGAGAATCGCCTGATCCGAAGCTGTATTAACCAGTACGTCCTTAGCTGAAGTCCTAAATGACGAACCGACACAGAGGTAGTAGACGGATTCCAGCAGGTTGGTCTTGCCTTGACCGTTGTCACCTACTACTGCGGTGATCCCGTCAGTCGAAGGAGTGAAAAGCGTCCCGACCCAATTGCGAAAGTTCTCCAGCTCGATCTGGATAACGCTTGCCAATTCTTCGGGTCCGAAGCTACTTGATCTTGATAGGCATCAAGAGGTACTGGAAGTCCTTTGAATTTGCATTCGAAATACACGCCGGCCTATTTGGCTCGGAAAATTCTATGCTTACGACGTCGGTGACAACCGCCTCTACACCTTCGATCAGCAACTCTGGATCGAAAGCGGTTATCAGATCCTCGCCTTCAAAATTGACCTCGAGCTCCTCGGTCGCCTGTCCTACCTGGGGGATCTTTACCGATAGCTCGAGTTGAGATCCGCTTACTTCCAGTCTTACGTGCGTCACGTCCCTGGATTCCCTAGCCATCCTCCTTAGCCTGCGTAGGGCGTCTAGAAGCGCCAAGCGATCGACCTGGACACGTACCGGGTAACTCGGTTGGAGAATCTGGCGATAATCACGAAATCTCTCGTCGATGATCCTCGTCGTCATCCTCACCCCGGCAACTTCGAAAACGGCTTCCTTCTTTCCGATGCTTAAAGTTACCGTGCTGGCGGACTTTTGAGCACCTTGGAAGATCTTCTCTAACTCAGAGAGCGCCCTAGATGGGACGATTATCTCTCCGCCTGATTCACTCGAGAATATCTCAAGTCCGATGAGGTCCTTTACCGCCAGCCTGATCCCGTCGGTGGCAACGAGTCGAACTCCGCCATCAATTGCCGAAAAGAGAACTCCGGTATACATTACGTCCCGGGAATCGTCCTTGGATGCTGCCCGCAGAACCTGCTTGATGCCCTCCCGGAAATCTTCGTCGCTGATCGCTGCGGTTTCAATCGTCGGCGCCTTGATAATTGGTGGGTCGATGTCTGGATGGACGAATACCTTAAACTCGCTCCTCCCGACGGAGAAGTTGGCGATCGAATCGTCGGCCGAGAACTCGACCGCGCCGTCAGGAAGCGACCTGACAAGGTCGACCGTAGGGGATACCGGGACGACGCTAACCCCCTCCTCGATAGAAGCGACCTCGATGGTCGCTTCTATCGTCAAGTCGGTATCACGACCGATAAATCTCAAGTTGTGCCCGATTAGTTCTAGCTTGACAGTTCCCGCAGAGCTCTGACGACCATTTGCTCGCGATGCTGCACTCAGACCCTCAAAGAGGGCGACTTTGTCACAACGAAACCTCACTAGAACTCCTCTTGTATGTATAAATGGAAGTAGTTGTAATAGGTCCTGTGGATTGTGGAAAAGCTAGCACAAGTCCAGCTCAAGTTCATTTTGTTCTCCACAGTCTGTCCACTTTAGTTCACAGGGACTTATCTTGCACTTCTTTGGCCTGTGTATGGCCTGGGTATAACTTATTAAGTTTTGCGACCATTTCAACAGTTAGTGCCTTGATGTCCACAGTATTCTCCACAGTATTCTCCACATGGCTAGCCGCAGGCAGAGAATCGACTTGTTGGTTTTTAGATTTCAAAGTCATTTATTATGCCCCCTGAGCAGACCTAATGAGCTGTTCTAGTTCAGTGACTTGTTGGTAGATCTCACGGTGTTCTCCCATTAGGCGTTCAATTTTGTCAACAGCGTGCATCACCGTCGTATGATCCCTACCACCAAACTCTTTACCGATTGCTGGGAAGCTCAAGTCGGTCATCTCCCGAAATACGTACATCGCTATCTGGCGTGCTGTTACGATCGGCTTTTTCCGAGAAGAGTCCATTAGGGCAAAGACAGAACAGTTGAAGTATTTTGACGTCTGTTCCAGGATGATCTTCGGGGTGATAACCGAGTCCCTCTCCCGCCCATCGATGTCCGAGAGGATCTCCTTAGCCAGTGTGATGTCTATTGGCGACTTATTCAGAGAAGAATAGGCGGATACCCTAATTAGCGCACCCTCGAGTTCTCTTATGTTGTCACGAACGTTGGAGGCGATGAACTCGGCGACGTCGTCTGGAAGGTGATAGTGGTTTTCATCCGCCTTCTTTCGTAGAATCGCCAGGCGGGTTTCGATCTCCGGGGGCTGAACGTCGGTGGTGAGGCCAGAGAGAAATCTGCTCTTTAGCCTGTCCTCGAGGGTTGATAATGCCTTTGGTGGTCGGTCGGAGGTGATAACGATCTGCCCCTTGGCCGCATACAGGGAGTTAAAAGTGTGGAAGAACTCCTCCTGTAGTGACTCTCGACTCTCTAAGAATTGGACGTCGTCGACAAGAAGTACATCACACTCGCGGTATTTACGTTTGAATGAAGTCGTCGAGTTCTTCCGTATTGCGTCGACGAATTCATTTAGGAAGGTCTCGGTAGAGACGTACCGGACGCCTAGGTGGGGGTAGTTCTCAACTACGTAGTTCCCTATCGCGTGTAGAAGGTGTGTCTTTCCGAGGCCGGCGTCCCCGTGAATGAAAAGGGGGTTATAGGACTGCGCTGGCTGTTCGGCTACGCTAAGGGCAGCTGCATGGGCGAAGCGATTTGATGCTCCGATGACAAAGGAGTCGAAGCTGTATCTAGGATCTACCCCGATGGAGATTCCCTTAGATGATGAGGATCTACCCTGATCACCAGGGAACATTGAGTCGTAAGATGCCGCCTTAGCCCCCTTTCGTGTTGGAGATGAGCTTCTGGAAGAACCAGGATAGTTCAATGCTGACACTGATGTTGTCGCAGGGGACCTTTCGGTAGTCGAAGGAGGCTCCGTTTCAAGTTGACTCTCGCTCTTTGGGGTGCTCGTTAAAGAGACCGTTAGGTCCTCACCCGTCAACTCTTGGATCACCTCTTCTAGGAGGTCTAAGTACTTCTGGTTGACCCGTTCTTTGATCAACACATTCGGAGTATTCAAAGTAAGAGTGTTTGCGTCTAATGAGATCGGCTCGATCCCGGCGAAGGTGGTCCTGAAGGTGGAGTCCCCCACATGAGATCTCAGCACGTCGGCACAAGTTATCCACAGATCCGTTACGTTTTGCATCCAATCCATCCCCAAAGAGTTATCTTTTCCACAGAGTTATCCACAAATGCTGCCAGCGTTGACCAAGGGTTTGCGCCAGCGACTCCCCCGATGTGGTGTTCGAAAAAGATCAGATATGAAAGGTAGCGCAAATTGGTAGGGAATATTGCCGGGTTTGGGAAACTTTTTCAAAATTCTTTTTCAAAGCGGAAAATACCTCTTTGACCTGGGTGTATGTAATATTACTCCCTTTAGGACAATTCAAGAAATTTATTCAGTCTTCTCACTACAATTACACAAATGTAACCCTTTGTAAGCGTGCTATTTAGGGCTTTGACATCAATTGTTCGGCCGCTATTGAAAAAAATTAACCGAGAGATTAACGAGGAGATTGAGGATAAGTGTCAGAAAATACTGAAGTAATTATCAAAGCTTTAGAGTGTCTCTGAAGTCGACACTTAGTCTCCAAGGCTAGTCGGTAGGGGCCACGACCTTTAGCCGCCTGATATCGGTTAGACTGTTACAGTTTGGCGGCGTGAGGCCGCGCCCGTGTTTCATACGAGGATTCATACAAGGAGAAGTCGTGAAGAGGACGTTCCAACCGAATAATAGAAGAAGGGCCCGTAAGCACGGCTTTAGGTCGAGGATGGCTAGTAAGGCAGGCAGGGCAGTTCTTAAGGCCAGGAGGCTTAAGGGTCGCCATCGTCTGACCGTCTAATAGACGCCTTCGATGGAACGGCTTTCGAAGAGGAGCGATTTCGAGGATTTGAGGAGGGCTGGACGCCGCTTTGGCGGTCGTAACCTCTCGATCTACTTTCTAGAGCGCGACTCAAACGGAGCGCCCCTCGTCGGGTTTGCCATTTCAAAGAGGGTTGGCAATGCGGTGGTCAGAAATCGAATTCGAAGGAGACTGCGGGAGATCTCCTATGGATCCGAGGGGATCTTTAGCTCGGGCTGTTACCTAGTAGCGGTCAAGCCTTCGGCTAAAGAGAGGGACTACTGGGAGCTGAAGTCCGATATGGAGTCGGTGCTTAGAAGGATTGGGGTCTCGGTTGGCAAGTAACAATGGGTCGGCGGGTGTCGGTTCTAACGAGACCCCAAGAAAAGAGGCGAAGGCGTCAGAAGGATCGCCAAATTCGACAGAGTCCTTTGCTTCGACAGAGTCCGTCGGCTCAATAGAGTCTACTAATTCAATAAAGCAGCACAAAACCGCATTTATCGCAAGAGCAACCCTTAAGATGATTGGCGGTTATCAATTTCTCCGGGCTGGGAGGCCTTCCCCTTGTCGCTACTCCCCCTCCTGTTCCGAATATGCATACGAAGCCGTAGAGCGACACGGTTTTTTTAGAGGGTCTTGGCTGTCGATCAGAAGGGTAGCCAGGTGCAACCCATTTGGAGGATCGGGTTACGACCCGGTCCCTGATGTCTCGCCGAAATCTGCGAGTTCGAAGGATATGAAATGAGTTTCCTAGGCGCACTACTCAAGCCGATCTTTGAGTTGATGGCTGGATTAATCGCCATCTTCTATGGTGTCGTCCATAGCTACGCGGGGTCGATCGCCCTACTAACCGTCACGGTGATGGTGGTAGTGTCCCCGCTGACCTACATGAGCACTAAATCGATGCTGGAGATGCAGAAGATCCAGCCGATGATTAAAGAGCTCCAGAAGAAGTATAAAAACGACAAGCAAGCCCTTGTTGAGGCGCAGCAAGCGCTCTTCAAAGAGCACAAGGTAAATCCGGCAGGCGGGTGCTTGCCTATGCTGTTGCAGCTCCCACTACTCTATGTGATGTACGACGTAATCAGGGGCCTGACGAACACAGTTGGTGTGCACCATGTGTCGTCTCCAAAGTACATCAGTCACTCGACACTCCTCTATAAGAGTCTGGTAGAGGCCGGTGGCGCGATGTACTCCTTTGGGATCAACCTAGCATTGAAGGTGACCGATCCCCATGGAAGTTTTGCCAATGCACTTCCCTTCTATGTGATAGTGCTTATCTCGGTGGCCCTGCAGTACATCCAGATGAACCAGATCACTAACAAGAATCCCCAGGCGGCGCAGGCGAACAAGCAGGCCTACTATCTCAATAAGTTTTCACCTCTGATTTTCGGGATTATCTATCTGAATATTCCCGTCGGAGTGAATGTCTATTTCATAGTCGCCAGCGTCTTTAGAATCCTCCAGCAGGAGGCGATGTATCGCTTCGACCCGGCACTCAAAGAGCATGCGAGCAAGGCAAAGGAGATAAAGGCGGAGGCAAAGCGGAACAAGGCCGCTAAAGGCGATAGTAGCGCAGCAGAGGATACCTTTATACCCAAGGAGAAGGGGCAGAATAGGCCCGCGCCGAAGCCCGCTCCTAGGAGTAAGCCAAAGCCAGTGCAACAGTCGGGCGGAGCCGGAGATCGAAAGGATCAGCCATCAGCACCAGTTGTGCGCAAAGGTCCCGTGAATAGGAGACAGACAAAGGGGTCTCCGACCGGGAAGGCCGGGCCAGAAATTCCTAAGAATCGGCCCGCCGGGGGGAATGACCCCGAAGAGAAGAAGAAAGGTGCCTAAGGCACGACATTGATGCAATTACATAACTGTGATTCACGATTGCACTAGAGGAATAGATGGAATGGGTTGAGATGACCGGAAGAACGGTCGAAGAAGCAAAAGAAGCCGCCTTAGACGTATTAGGTGTCGACTTCTCCGAGGCGGTGTTTGAGATTCTCGAGGAGCCCCGGACGGGTTTTTTAGGTCTTTCCAAGAAGCAGGCGAGGGTTAGGGCAAGGGTAAAGCCAACCACTCCGAGGGCAAAGGAGCTCAGGAGGGATACTCGGAGACGGGGGAGCAAAGGTAGTAGTGACGGATCGCCAAAGCCCGACAAAGATTTAGTTGAGGCTAAGGAGAGTGGATCGGGAGAAGTTTCAGCTAAGCATGCTTCGCCCTCAGCCAGACCGGCTAGGGGTGGTGCACGTGAGCGGAGCAGGTCAGAGAGACCAAAGAAGGCAGTAAAAGCGATAGCTGAGAAGGGAACGGAGGAACAGACAGTGTCCACTACCGAAGAGGGACCCTCACGGATTGAGTTGGCCGGTGCAGCACAGCACTTTCTAGCTGGACTATTAGGAGAGATGGGGCTCGCAGGTACCGTGCACGTCGACCACGTCGACGACGAGTCGATGGAGCTTTCTATCCTCGGAGACGATCTTGGTGTCCTAATCGGTTCGAAGGGGCACGTCGTTTCGGCAGTCCAAGAACTTACCAGGGCGATCGTGCAGAGGGCAGCCGGAGAGGGTTCGGGCCGTGTTACCGTCGACGTTGCGGGCTATCGTGCAAAGCGGGTTCGAGCCCTAGAGCGCTTTGTAACAGCGGTCGCGGCCGAGGTTTTGGAGACCGGTGTTGAAAAGGCACTAGAACCGATGGTCTCAGCCGACAGGAAGATCGTCCACGATACTGCGGCAAACATAGAAGGCATCGGTACCAGGTCTGAGGGGTATGACCCGAGGCGCTATGTGGTTCTCTATAGGTATGATGCCGAGTCTGAGCAGGATTAATTCCGATCCAAAGGTAGTTAGCTGGCTCCAGGAAGCGTGGGAGTTGGG
>JABEUO010000252.1 GCA_013044415.1 Acidimicrobiaceae bacterium | reverse complement strand
GTGCATCACCGTTCAAAAGGGAGAGGGTCATGGCGACTATCTCTCCCTCCAGCTTGGTCGAACTTGGGTACATGTCGCGCTGTAATACATTTGAATGGGCGAAGTAGCTAAAGGCTTCGGTAAGGAAGCGATAGTGGTCGTGGTCCCCGGAGTAGATCGAACCGGAACACTTCCCCTCGTCACCTACCTTGTCCTCTTTTTGGGACATTTCTCGTAGGACATCTAATACCTCCTCCCTCGCCACTGGAACCTTGGGGAGTGTTGAGTAGGTAGGGTAGCGGTCTCGGTAAGGGTAGAAGTAGTCGTTAATTCCCGATAGATCACCTTGCGCGTCGCTCGTCATACGAGTCCCCTTTCAAAACCATCCATTTCCAAGACCGACCATCTCCATCAGCGTCCAATTTTCAGTTCGCTTTTTCAGTTCGATTGACAGGATATTTCTTGTCGTCCATTGGTTCACCGTCACTGGGACCCGGCTAATGGGTACTCTTCAATCGGTCGTACTCCGGCGTCGCCCCGCGAGATCCTCTTTCTGAGTACGAGAAGGTACCAAGCCAAGGAGAGGAGGGTCGAGCCGACCACTATAGCATCGGCGAGTCGAAAACTCGATGGAAGCGAAAGCGCCAGTATCATCGCTAGGGTCCAGAGAAGTACCGCTGTGATGACTGGTTTCGCATACCTCCCTAAATTAAAGGCACCGGGTATGGACTCTAGGGCTTTTCGTTTGTATGCATATGCGACGGTGATCATGAAATAGATGATGAAGGGTATTATCGCCGTAGCGCCAACGAGTGTGTCAAAACTGTTTTTTTGGGTATACCCGAAGATAGTGAATGCGACATTTATCGCTCCGAAGATCAGTAGTGCGATGATCGGGGTTTGGGTGCGCTGATGAACTTTCTTAAATGCCGCACTGAAGGGCAACATGTTGTCTCGAGCCATTGAGTAGACGAGTCTCGCTTGAGCAGCGGTTCCTACGACACTGATAGAGAAGATCGAAAATATCACGAAAGCGATAAATAGTTTCACTACCCACCCAGGGAGCCAGTAGTTGGCGATGGCTAACAGTGGAAGATTGGTGGATTCGATGGCCTTTATCGACGGTATTGCAACTGAGAAACCGACCAGTGCGACGAAGCCCAGTGCTACCGAAGCCCCTACTGCGATTAGTACGGCCTTTGGGACATTTTTTCTGGCGTCTAATGCCTCTTCGGCAAGGTCCGCAGCCAGCTCAAAGCCCACCAACGTGTAGGCGCCCAAAATGGCCGCTAATACGACCGAATACCATAGGGCATTGTGGGTTGTTGCCGTAGTGTTGGCTAAGATTCCCCAGCCGTAAGGTGATGGCTTTGATTTGGCCCCCCACAGCACCATCAGTAGAACGCCAAAGACCACGGTTCCAATGATCTCGGTGACTACTGCAGCCGAGTTGACCTTGGACGCTAGCTGGACCGAGATGACATTTAGCAGCAGCGGGACCATCATTATTATTATCGTCACGCTGAGTATCAGGTGCCCCGAAGGATGGTCGATACCGAATTCCGACAACAGAAGGGGTGTCCCGACGAGTAGGAAGATCGCCCCTCCTCCTACGGTCATGTATAGCAAGCCGAAGAAGCCTACAAACCAGCCATAGCTGGACGAGACCAACCTGGCGCTCCACTGATATGCGTAGCCGGCCAAGGGAATCCGGGTCCCCAATTCGGCTACGACTAATGCGACGAGCAGCTGCCCCGCTCCCACGACCAGCCACTCCCAGATGCTGGCGGGACCGAAGTAGCTCATTGCGACACCAAAGCTCAAAAAGATTCCGGTCGTAATGGAGATGATCGAAAACGAGACCCCAAAGAGCGCAAAAAAATGCAATGACCTCTTGAGGTCCTGTTTGTAACCGAACTTGTTTACAACTGATCCCTCTTGATCTGATCCCTCTTGATCTGTTTGAGCCTGTATTGCTCGAGCTAATCCGGCCTGATCGCCACCAGTAGACATCGATTTCCCCCGCTTAAAGGCATCGAAAGAGGGCCCCCCTCTGTCTTCGATTCGGCACTACTCTAGAGCATTTTTGGGGCTCGGGGGTATCAGGTGTAACTAAGTTAAACCCGACGGCCCCCGAAGCGGAAGGTGTATCCCTTGGCGGTAACCCTAGATGAGTGTCGCCTAGAGGATCGACTCGACGGTCTCCTTGAAGACCTCGGTGTGCCTTTCGACGTCGGCACTACTGTGGTAGTGCGAAAATAGGGCCATGTTGTGAAATGGTGTCAAGAGAATCGACCTGTTGAGAGCGTAGAGATGAAAGTAGCGCTCGAGTTCTGGGTCCATTGCTTGAGCCGCTTCCCTACCATTTTTGGGGGCGGGGCAGAACCAGTATTCAGACCTTGAACCGAGGTTTTGCACCGACCAGTCGAGATTGTAACTATTAATTACCCTTCTGACTCCATCGGCCCAATCTTTGGCCAGCGGTATCGAGACATCAAAGTGTTCTTTGGATAGCGAGTTGTTCAACGTTGCGAGGGTCGCCCTTGAGGAAAAAGCATTTGCGCCAAGGGTGCCCCCTATGCCACTTACGTCGATTGAGTCCTCATTCACCATCTCCTCCAACTGGATCGCCACCTCTTCGGTCATACCAAAGGCCGCCGATGGAATCCCACCGCCAATTGGCTTTCCGATGGTCAGCATGTCGGGCTTTAGGTCGTACTGCCTGCCGTATCCACCTGGCCCTACGCAAATAGTGTGCGTTTCATCGATGATGAGAAGGGTGCCGTATTTGGTGCAAAGTTCCCGGAGTTTTCCATGGAAGCCATCGTCGGGGAGGACAATACCGATGTTGGTCAATGCGGGCTCGCACAATACTGCCGCTACATCCTCTGTGCGAAGTGCTTCCTCCAGTGCAGGGAGATCATTGAACTGTACAACCTTGGTCGTTTGTGCCGGGTCAAATGCCGAGGTGGAATTTCCTAGCCTCGGGATGACCCTACCTGAGTCATCGAGTGTCACCAAGGTCTCGTCCACGGTACCGTGATAGCACCAGTCGAAAACGAGAATTTGTCTTCTCCTAGTTACGAATCGAGCTAGACGTAAGGCGAAACGGTTCGCATCGGTCGCAGACAGGGCGAACTGCCACTTGTTGAGTCCGAATCTTTCGGTAAGGGCTTTGGCTACTTCGATAGAGTCTTCTGACGGCATCATGGTGGTAATAGCGATTTTTGATTGCTCTACTATCGCCTCTGCGAGATAGACGGGTGCATGTCCGGTCATCGCCCCGGTATCACCGAGGGCAAAATCGACATATTGACGACCGTCAATGTCGGTTATCTTTGCCCCCGTAGCTGAACGGGCAAAGATCGGGAATGCCCCTGGCCACCTCTTCATCCATGCCATTGGTACTCCACCAAGCAGGTGTTCGCGGGATTTCCTGTACTGCTCGTTAGATTTGGGATGCTCTTCAATAAAACGATCAGACTCTTTTGCTAATGCCGATTTGAGCTTTCCTCTATCGATCACTTGTCCCCCACCTCATCTAGGAATCCGTTGTAATTTATCTAATTTACAAATGATTTGTGTTCGGTTTGGGTATTTTGGTTGGATTTCCGTGGGGATAGTCGCAAAGGGTCGGAATTGAAGCGTGGAAGAAAACCGAGTGAAAACCGATTCGCCTACGCGGGTGTGAGCATGCGCATGCCAAACTGTAAGGATCTAGTTGGGGCCATGGAGATTTGCAAAGCGTTTTTGATCCGAATGACATAGGTGCCTGTCGCTGGAGGGCCGTCGATACGGCGGTGTCCAGGTCGTCGGCGCTCTCTTCCAAGGAGGCAGGAAACTTAGAATTTGTACAAAACACCACTCGGTCGGCGTCCACTACAGACACCGACCTTGTAAACCTCTGGATGCTGTTTCTTCCGGTTGCCGGTGCACCTCCGATTGCACGTGGTGAACCTGCATTTGGCGGAGACTCGCTAGGGGATTAGTTTCCCTCTGGTCCGGCGATGTCTTCCTCTAGAGCGTCTGGCCCACCGGCGACATCTTCCTCTAGGGCGTCAGATCCACCGGCGACATCTTCCTCTAAAGCATCTGATCCACCGGCGACATCTTCCTCTAAAGCGTCTGATCCACCGGCGACGTCTTCCTCTAAAGCGTCTGGTCCACCCATAATGTCACTTCGACTTGACTTGTCGTCGCTTAAAGCCACGGTTCCTCCTCAGGAGCACACTCAAGGGCAATTGTAGCTTAGTGCCAGTTTAAATGCTCTGCGAGGTGGCAAGTGTTTGGATTGGGAGGAGCTAGCTTAACTCGAGCAGAGTCTTGATAAAGCAGAGTCTTGATAAAACTAGCGACCAATCGATCAAAAACCAGAACTCTAGTCGGCTGCCAGAGTAGCGATCGGGGATGGGTTAATTCGATTGTTTTTCCATAGTACTCACTTGATTGGCATTGAACCCTCCCCATGGTTAAAGCGGGGGCATTGTCCCATACACCCCATGGTGGTAAGTCGATATGTGTGGCAATTGGAAGGAGGGACCAGAACAGCAGGGGTAATTGGCTCGGGTAAAATTAAGGCGTCGAAGCGCTAAAAGTTCCTTTTCGGCATTATAACTTGGTCGGTCTAACGCTAACTGACCGCCGATCCCATCAGAGGGTTCGTATTTTATTCAGCCACTGGCCGATGCTCCACCGAGCCGCTCTGGTTGTTTCTATAGACCGTCTTGGGCTGGCAGACTTAAAAGAGCGTCTCGGGTGATCTTATATTATTTGAGTTTTGGCGGATTAAATGCTCGGATCTACTCTGCCTGTTCAGCTAGTCGGTAATGGTTATCTACTCTGTATCACTAGCCTTGTTGTAC
>JABEUO010000251.1 GCA_013044415.1 Acidimicrobiaceae bacterium | reverse complement strand
CCAAAGGTTTAATCTATTAACCGCAATAAGTTAGTCATGTAGGCTTTGCCAATAGGAGAAGTTTTGAACCCGGTACGAACCCTTATGACCGTACATGCACACCCAGACGATGAGTCTTCAAAAACAGCAGGCACGGTAGCGAAGTACTCCGATGAGGGAGTCCGTGCCGTATTAGTCTGTGCCACAGGAGGGGAAGAAGGGCAGATCCTGAACCAACGGTTCAGTGGGTCAAATAGCCCGGGGGACATCGCCGAGGTGCGTCGAAGGGAACTGCTGAAGGCGACGGAAATCCTGGGCTATTCGGAGGTCTACATGCTCGGATACCGAGACTCCGGGATGGCTGGCTCGGAATCTAACTCTAACCCTGAAGCCTTTTGCAACATAGACCTAGACACCGCCACATCGGCATTGGTCGGAATTATTCGCAAAGAGCGACCCCAAGTTCTAATCACATATGGAGAAGATCAATCTCGCTATCCGCACCCAGACCACCTGAAGGTCCATGACATCTCGATCCTGGCCTTCCGGCTAGCGGGAGATCATCAATACCACCCCAACTTGGGGCGAGCACATCAAGTAGATAAGCTGTACTACACGATTTGGTCCAAAGCTCGAATTATCGCACTGCACGAGCGCTTTTTGCAACTTGGGTTAGACTCTCCCTTCGATGATGAAGCGCTTTCCCATCCGGGACAGGACGACCAGATAACGACCTCGATAAACGTGTATGACTATTTCGACAGAAAGATTGAGGCACTACGCTCTCACGCTAGCCAGATAGATCCGGACTCAAAATTCTTCTTCGGGCTGTCTTCTAAGGATCAGGCCACCGCCTACCCTCTCGAAGATTACCGCCTTGCACAATCTAAAGTGGGGACTAACTTCAATGTCTTAGAAACCGACCTATTTGCAGGTATCTAGGCTGGCGACGAAGGTACAATATACTTCTTGCGGGCTCCTGGAAGATATTCTTAAATGCTGCGTATGCGCACTTGGTAATGGAGAGTGGTTTGAATGGGTAAATGGCTTTCACAACAATGGATCGATGATACCCTTCGGCTAGGCAAGAAGATGCCCGAAAAACCCGGTTTAGGAGCCAAGATCAACTATCTTATTACCGACTGCCCAGAAGGGGATGTCGAATACAACTGGATAGTAGAAAATGGACAGCTTGTTGCTGCCGGCTTAGGCGCTCTGGAAGACTCAGACCTCAACATGACAATGACGTGTGAAGATGCTAAGGCGATACAGTCGGGTCAGCTTGACGCTAATACCGCCTTCATGCAAGGAAAACTGAAGGTTACCGGGAGCGACATGTCCAAGCTCCTGCAACTACTTCCTATTACTTCCTCAGCCGAATATAAAGAACTAGAAACGAATCTTGCCGCACTGACTGAGTTCTAGTTAAAGACTTTCGGCAAGGACTCTTTTCCGATAAGGAGCAGATGCTGGCACTGGCCATTCGGGCTATCTTAAGAGTCTTCCCCTTTCCGCATCCCCACCTTTATTAGATGCGCCAACATGAGCGGCCAAGGCGCAATTTGCGCTCCATCGGTTTTTCGAATCGATCCGGTGATCGTTCTCGAACCGGACTACGCTCCGTATCGTTTGGTCGACAACTAGCTACTGGCCTGCGAAGCCTGTTTCAGGTCCCGGTATCCTATGACCTTGATACCCATTTTCCCGAAAAGGTCCATGATCGCTTTCGAATTAGACGCCATCTGCTGAAATGACACATAACGGGGCCAATCCTGCATCAATGCTCTTAGCTCTGCACTATCTTCGCCTAGACGAAGGGTTACTTCGGTAATTCCAGGCTTGATCGACAGGGCAACCTCTTCGAATACCTCGGTTGGGTTTTGAAACTTTAGCCATTCCTTGTGCCAAAGGTCGACGTGTTGATCGGTCGTAAGCACGCCTTCATCGGAAGCGAGGCTAAAGGCGGGAAACCCGAGGCGCGGGTCATCCTGGCTCTTATCGAGTCTCAATGGAAGGCGAAACTCGAGAGCGAGCTCGAGCAGTATGTCGAAAAACTCAGGCTTTGCCACCATAGCGTCCTTTGCAGATGCCAAGTGGCTCACATCAAAGCCCCAATATATTGCCCTTTCGATCTGTGCTCGAGCCTCCCGACGGGTTTCTTCGGGATCAGCGTGATCCCAGAAGTCCTCAACTTCGGCCGGAAAACCACCCGAGCCATCGAACAGGCTAGGTGCATAGGTAAGGGGGGCGAAATGGAAGATCGGATGATCCGAGTTCGTGACCAGCTGTACCCCGACATCTTCACCGTGATAGGAGGATATAGCTCCTCGCGCCCAGGGTGCCGGAACCATAATTCGAGTTGAGGTAAGTAGGCCGCGCCTCAATGCATCATAGGTTCCCACGTTGATTGAGTTTGAAAAACCTAATTCCTCGGATGCCAAGATCACTACCTTGGAGTCTTCCGTCAGGCCGAGACGATGCAGTATTTCCGATTTTGTCAATGCAGCCTCCGGTACCGAGCTTAAAATGGGGAAAACTTTCCTAACTGCAAAGCATCCTAACTAGCCGTCGGTCCTGGAGTTCAGTGGAATTCATTTATTCTCGGATAATTTCCAGATGCCTACATATTGAAATTTCCCGCGGATACATTTGGGGGAGGTCCCAAAATGGGTCATTAACTGGACACTCCTCCTCGATTACCTTCAAAAAGGTAGTGAGGCATGCCACAGGTTACACACGACGAATTGGCCCTGACCCTATCAGCGATTCGCAGTCAGCATTGTAGTTGGCATCAGCAGAATTCCGAAAATCCGCCTTGCACCCAGACCACGCGAGCTTCCGATGCAGAATCCGCTCCCAATGCGAGAATGCGTCACTGAAGCTTCGACGCAGCGAAGAACCGGAACCGACACTCGACCTCTATTGCAGCAGTAGTCTTTCATATGCCATGTATCGCTGTTTAAACGATTCATGCAGTGTGGTTCATGCAGTGCCAGCCATCAAAACGCTAGCTCCAAATGCGCATCTGCCATCAATTCCAAGACAGGCACCATTTGGTTTTTTTGGAGGTGAAAATGTCTGAGGTCGAAATCCTAGGGCGTTCGGGAACGCTGCCAGCGTACTTCTCGTTGCCAAGGGAAAGCGAGGGACAATGGCCTGGAGTGGTTGTCGTTCACGACGTTTTTGGCATGTCGAAGGATTTAAGGGGTCAGTGTG
>JABEUO010000250.1 GCA_013044415.1 Acidimicrobiaceae bacterium | reverse complement strand
CATGTAGCGGCAACGTCTCCAAAGCCCAAGTGACGAGAATGCTTAGGATCCCCAGCCGATCTACCCTCGATTACAGCAGTGACTTCCTCGGCACTACCGCGATAACGCTGAGAGACGATCCGGGGTTTTCCATCTACACGGGCTGACTCTGTTAGGTAGTAATAGGTCTTGTTGCCTTGCTTCTTGCCAACCAAATATGCCATATATAGGTACTACCACATATTGACAAACTTCGCGAATCGCTGACCAGCACAAACGCGCTGGTCAGAGCCTTATTTGAAAATACTTTTGAAAATCTTCAGATTCCCAGCATTTGGCTAGCCCGGAAACTCCCGCTAGGTCCATTCAGAAGCACCGAACTTCGAGAATCAAATATTTGTCCTAGGACCTGTGGCATCGAAGGAGACATCATACCCAAACCGAATCGTCAATCGTCAATCGTCGAAAACAAGCCAATAGGTGCCACGTTGAAAAGCGTGGCACGCTTGCTGTAAAGCAAGGCTCGAATGAGGACCGACCGTCAACCTCGATGGGCTTCGCTTGAGAGAAGTCCGCTAGCCGACCGAGCCGTCCATCTGAAGCTCTATCAGACGGCTCCATTCGACCGCATACTCCATTGGTAGGGTCCTAGTAACCGGCTCAATAAAACCATTTACGATCATCGACATTGCCTGAGCTTCTGATAGGCCCCTAGACATTAGATAGAAGAGTTGATCATCACCGA
The DNA here is from genome assembly GCA_013044415.1 of Acidimicrobiaceae bacterium. Taxonomy (GTDB): domain Bacteria; phylum Actinomycetota; class Acidimicrobiia; order Acidimicrobiales; family Acidimicrobiaceae; genus JABEUN01. The sequence continues at coordinate 3,297 of JABEUO010000250.1, read as the reverse complement.
TCTTCGAAACTGTCGCTTCGTGACCAATCCTTGCATCTCGCTCCCCTACCTCCATGTATGGCTTAGTTTCCGAGATGGAATCTTTGTCGAGGATGAGGGCGTCACATCTAACGAAGCTTTTTGCTCCCTTTGCTCCCTCTTCGACCTTTACGAGTCCTCGGTATGTCGATACTCCACCGTCTTTCGCAATCGACTTGGAAATGATCGTCGAAGTGGTCTCGGGGGCCAAATGAACCATCTTTGCGCCGGCATCTTGGTGCTGTCCAGCTCCGGCATAGGCGACCGAAAGGACCTCTCCCGATGCCTTTGGCCCAACTAAATATACCGATGGATACTTCATAGTTAGGCGTGAACCGATGTTTCCATCGATCCACTCAACTCTGGCTTCAGCCTCTGCTCTAGCACGCTTGGTAACGAGGTTATAGACGTTGTTCGACCAGTTCTGGATGGTCGTATAGGTGATCTTTGCTCCAGGCTTTGCGATAAGCTCCACTACCGCCGAATGCAAAGAGTCCGTCGTATAGACCGGGGCCGAGCAGCCTTCAATGTAGTGGACCGAGCTTCCCTCATCCGCAATAATCAAGGTCCTCTCGAACTGCCCCATATTCTCGGCGTTGATCCTGAAATACGCCTGCAACGGCATATCTAGCTTGACTCCTGGCGGAACGTAGATAAACGAGCCACCAGACCACACCGCTGAATTCAATGCTGCAAACTTATTGTCATTGGGAGGGATGACAGTTCCGAAGTACTGCCTCACCAGATCTGGATACTCACGAAGGGCCGTATCCATGTCGCAGAAGAGTATCCCTTGCTGCTCTAGTTCGACACGATTTCGGTGGTAGACGACCTCTGATTCGTATTGGGCCGTTACCCCGGCCAAATACTTCCGTTCCGCTTCTGGAATACCGAGCTTCTCGTAGGTTGACTTCACGGAATCTGGGAGTTGGTCCCACATGTCGACTTGCTTCTCGGTCGGCTTGATGTAGTAGAAGATGTCGTTGAAGTCGAGATCCGGCATGTTGATCGCAAACCAAGGAAGCATCGGCTTCTTGACGAAATTGCCGTAAGCCCTGAGCCTGAAGTTCGTCATCCACTCAGGCTCTTTCTTCATCATCGAAATCTGGCGAACCACATCTTCAGAAAGTCCCTTAGTCGGCTTAAAGACGTAATCTTCAACGTCTGACCAGCCAAGCTTGTACTTTGAAAAATCGAGATCAACCGCCATATCCATCAATTCCCCTCATTTGAACCAGAGCTTCAAGGTTCTATACAGTCCCGGAAGGCCCTCGCCACGGGTAGATAATTTCTCCTACCTAGATAGTAACAACTCTTGGGGGCTATGCAACACAAAGAGGCCAAATTGGCCAACTGATCAGCCAAAATCAGCATCCAATAAAGTGAAAGGACCAAAAGCGAATCCGCAATCATCGAGCTGCCATCACAATCAGCCGGCGGTAGAGTGAACGGATGGAAATCACTTCGAAGACCAAGGGTTCCTTTAACTTCCGCCACCTCCCGCCGCCCGCACTATTCTTTGCGGCAATTTTTTTAGGACGCCTCGCAGATAGGTCCACCCGAAGTGGCAAGAGCGAAAACCGGCTTTTGAAGTACCTTGGATTTCTCCTCTTCGACGCCGGTATCGCTTTTGGAATATGGGCGCTCGCATGGATGCTCAAGCAAGGACAGAACCCAAACCCCGCTGCCGAGAAAACCAAGTTGATTACCGACGGCCCATTTAAGCTTTCACGAAATCCGATCTACCTTGCATCGGCGCTTGCCGCTCTCGGCCGTTCGGTCCAGGGGGCATCACCCACTAGCGCCCTATTGACCTTCGCTCTGCTCCTGCACGTAGATCGTCACGTGGTCCCAGCTGAAGAGGAATACTTATCAGAAAAGTTCGGCGCCATCTACGACGAATATCGATCTTCTGTGCCTAGGTGGATTCCTGGAATACCTCTCTAGCAAAAACGTGCTTGAGTTGGTCAAAACATACTGTCAATCTGGGACTAGCCTTGATCAGACAGACCTATCCTGCAGCGCCAAAATTTATCCAAGGAATCCAAATGAAAACTGAGCGATCAAGAAAGTCCACTTGCCTCGCCCGAACCGGGTCGGTAATAAAGTGAGTAACCGACTAAAAGGTATCTTCGACGCTCACCCAGGGCCGGTTCACCACTTCGAATTCGCGCCATTTGTCAGGAGCGGCCTTCGTGGCGAGAGGATTGATCCATTTGCATGGCTAGAGGACGAAGGGTCACCCGCTACTAAGGAGTTTCTCGATGCTGAAAACTCCTATTTCAACGAGATAACAGGCGATCTGAGCGATTTAACGACGGAGATATTCGACGAATTCAAAATGCGCATTAAGCAGACTGACCTATCCGTTCCGGTCAAGAAGGGACCCTATCAATACTACGGAAGGACAGAGCAGGGCAAGCAGTACGAGATCTTATGCCGTAAAAAGGTAGGCTCGGAACTCGAGGAGGTCCTTCTTGATGAGAATCGGCTAGCCGAGGGGCATGAGTACTTCGCAATTGGCTCGAGCGCAATAAGCCCAGACCACCGAATGCTCGCCTACATAGTCGACACCGACGGCTCAGAACGACACACCCTTTATATCCTCGACACCAAGACCATGGAGCTTCTCGAGGACGTGATTGAAGACCTCTACTACGGGCTCGTATGGTCGAACGATTCCAAAACCCTCTTTTACACCCGCCCGGACAAGGCGATGAGGCCGTCGAGGGTGTTCACCCACAACCTTGGAGAAGATCCGACCTCTGATCAACTGGTCATCGAGGAGCGAGATGATCGCTTCTTTTTGGATATATCAAAGACCAAGGACGACGCCTACATAACCATAGATTCCTCCTCCAAGACCTCGACCGAAAGCTATCTAATCGACGCAGACTCGGTCAACACTGAGCCGGTTTTATTTAGGCCAAGGAGCGAGGGCCTCGAGTACTACCTAGAGCATCATAAAGAACTGGGTTTCGTTATCGTCACCAACGACATCCGTGAGGACTTTAGGATCGCTAGGGCTTCTGGGATCGGCGAAAGCTGGCAGGAGCTGACCCCGATCGAAGATGGATCGAAGGTCGAGGCGATTGAAATATTTGAGAAACACTTGGTAGTGCTCTACAGGACTAATGGTCTTACCCGCCTCGAAGTAATATCGGCGGACCTCTCAGAGCTAAGGAGAATTGGGACCCCTGAAGAGGTCTGTACCATCTATCCGGGGTCGAACCCAGAATACGATTCGACCAAATTTCGCTACGAGTACACCTCCATGGT
>JABEUO010000249.1 GCA_013044415.1 Acidimicrobiaceae bacterium | reverse complement strand
TTTGATGGTGAGGTCTGGACCGTAGCGATGATTCGCGACGATACTCCGAGGGCTCTAGCCGAAAAGGCACGCAGTGCGGCAGAGAAATACGCATTAGATGTGGAAACCATAGCTGGCCAGGAGCTAGCTAGGAGCGAACGACGCTTTCGGTTGGCTTTCGAAAACAATACCGCTGGAATGGCTATCGCAGATGTGGATGGTCGCCTGTTAGATGCAAATCGCACCTACTGCGAGATGCTCGGTTATTCAAAAGGCGAGTTGCTCAAATTTCACATTGTGGATATTACCCATCCCGGAGACCGTTCGTTGAGCAAGGAGATGAATCGCCGTCTGGTGTCAGGGGAAGTAGATAGGGCGAAATACTCCAAGCGGTATATTCACAAAGACGGTCATGTGGTCTATGGAGAGATCCTGACTGGAATTATCAAGAGCGACGATCACTCCCCGTCGTATACGGTGGCATCAGTTCGAGATGTTACCGAAGAACGAACGCTAACCGCTCAGTTGTCTCATCAACAGCTACACGATCCCCTGACCGGCCTGCCGAACAGGGTACTACTCAAAGATCGGCTGATTGGGGCCTACCAAAGGGCCCTGCGAGACGGTGGCGGGGGTGTGCTGCTACTTTTAGACCTCGACGACTTCAAAGGGGTCAATGATACCCTCGGACATCAGGTTGGCGACCAGCTTCTATTGGCGGTAGCTGCTCGACTTGGCGCTCTGATTCGTCCGACTGACACGCTCTACCGTTTTGGCGGCGACGAATTCATCTTTGTTGCAGAGGGTCGTGATTGTGAAGCTGGAGCCGACGAACTCGCCAAGCGACTTTTAGACGTCTTTGTCGAGCCATTCAGGATAGCTGGATCCCTGGTTGAACAGCGAGCGAGCATCGGGGTGGTGTGTTTCGATATTTCGAACGGTGACGAGTTCGACACGAGACGTATCCAAGAGGCCGATACTGCGATGTACGAGGCTAAACGGCAGGGTAAAGCGAGGTACGTCAAATTTGCTCCGGAGATGCGAGAGAGAACATCTAGCCGGTTCAACTTGGCCCAAGAGCTGGGACACGCACTCGTCTCCGAAGGTCTCTCGATGTACTATCAGCCGATTGTCGATTTGGCGACCGGTCATTTGGTGGGCTTCGAGGCCTTGATGCGCTGGCAGCACGCCGAGCGGGGGTGGGTGCCACCGGACGTCTTTATTCCGATCGCCGAGCAGAGCGACCTGATTCTGAAACTCGGCACATTTGCCCTTGAAAGGGCGACCGTCGAGGCGGCATCGTGGCAAAGTATATCGAACGATGCGGTGACCCCTCCTTATGTAGCGGTCAACCTATCGGCTCGACAGTTCCACGATCCGAGCCTGTTGTCGATCATCGAGCACTCTCTCGCACTGAGCGGGCTTGCGCCACAGAGGCTCGTCCTTGAAGTCACCGAGAGCGTTGCTCTTTCAGACATCGACTCGGCGATCTCCGTGATAGAGCATCTTAAGTCCCTAGGAATCGCCCTGGCGCTCGATGATTTCGGGACCGGCTACTCGTCGCTCTCCTACCTCGCCAAATTGCGCCCGAGGACGATCAAGATCGACCGCAGTTTCGTATCTCCGGTACATAGTTCTACCCAAGCAGAACAGCTCTTGGAGGCGATGATTTCGCTCTGTCATGCGCTCGATATGACGGTGTTGGCGGAGGGGATCGAAACCGAGGAGCAACTTGAGCTGCTCCGTGGCCTCGGCTGTGAGTTCGGTCAGGGGTATCTATTCTCGCCAGCGGTGCCCGCTTTGCAGGTGTCAAAGATGGGCGAGCTAGCCCTAAGAAACTGGAAAGTCGAGAACCCGGCCTCCAGTCGTTGACCACCAGTCGTTGACCAGGACTAGTGGATTCAGGGGTGAAGTATCTGCCTCGGTACCCGAACTTTCCGGGATGGAGTGAAATGCTCCGCCTCTGGAGGCTGGTTGCCTCGATATCCGGGTTGAGTTCTTGGAAACCCAGGAGCAGAGCATTCGTACAAGCCGACTAAATCTGCAAATTGATATTTCAGATATTCCAGGTTCAAGGTCTCTCATCTTGATGCCGAATAGTACATAGCCGGGAAGGCGAAGGTTGGCTCATTGGACGGGCATTAGCGTAACTGGTTGGAAGGATGCCCAAAACAAGCAGACTAGCTTTGGCCGTGCCCATCGGCATTGCTTTCATCGTGGTTATGTTGGTTGTACCGCTGCCGACAATGCTGCTCGACATCCTCATCAGCATAAATATCGCATTTGCCCTGGTCGTACTCTCAATGGTCTTGAGGGTCAGGGACTCACTCGAGTTCTCCGCCTTCCCTTCGGTTCTATTGATCGCTACTCTTTTCCGCCTGGCACTCAATGTCAGTGCGACCCGCCTCGTCCTCCTGCACGGCTATGCGGGATCGGTTATCCAGAGCTTCGGTAATTTCGTGGTGGGCGGATCGGTAGTAGTCGGGTTAATCGTATTTTTAATCCTTTTTGTCATCCAGTTCGTCGTCATCACCAATGGTGCCGGCAGAGTGGCGGAGGTCGGAGCTAGGTTCACCTTGGACGCGATGCCTGGAAAGCAGATGGCGATCGATGCCGACCTGAACGCAGGCCATATCGACGAGACCGAAGCCCGGGCACGACGCCAAAAGATCTCCAAGGAAGCCGACTTTTACGGTGCTATGGACGGTGCTTCGAAGTTCGTAAAAGGCGACGCGATTGCGGCGGTGTTGATTACGATGATCAACCTGATAGGTGGATTCCTCGTCGGGGTCGTCCAGAGGCATCTCTCTTTAACCCAGGCGATTGATACCTATTCGCTACTTAGCGTCGGAGACGGACTGGTTAGCCAGATCCCGGCGCTTCTGCTTTCAATCTCAACCGGCTTGATAGTCACCAGGGCCTCTAATGAGTCGGACTTTGGCACCGACCTACTAAGCCAACTCCGCAGGCAAAATATTGCCATTCGTATCGCCGGCGGGGCCCTGATGGGGCTAGCGGTACTCCCTGGCCTTCCAAAGATTCCATTCATCCTCGTCGGTGGGGTAATCTTCTTTCTGGGTCGGAGACTCGCCGAAGCTGAGAAGCGACCTAAGGATGAGATTCTCGAAATTCAAGAGCCGGTGGTTCAACTGGACTCCCCCGAGACGATACTTCCAACCATGCGGGTGGAACCGATGGAACTCGAGCTCTCGCTTGATCTATTGGATGTGGTGGACCCAGCGAGCGGCGGGGACCTGTTAGACCGGGTCAAGGCTCTTCGACGCAAGGTGGCTTCGGAGCTAGGGATTCTGCTCCCTGCGGTTAGGACACGCGATAATCTACTGCTCAGCCAGGGAGAGTACGTGATCAAGGTCTACGAAGTCGAAGCGGCGAGGGGCTTCATACCCCCCGGTAGAATCCTCGCCATCGGCGACAGATTGGACTCTATCCCAGGAGAAGCAACCTTCGAGCCGGTCTTTCGGATTCCCGCCAAGTGGGTACCGATCCAGTTTAAGAATCAGGCACAGGTGAGCGGTGCGACCGTCGTTGACCGGGCTTCGGTGATTACGACCCACCTTTCTGAAGTCGTCAAGACACACGCCGGTGAGCTGTTGTCCCGACAGTCCCTCAAAGAGATGGTCGATTCCCTGCGTCAGTATCAGCCGGTATTGGTCGATGAGATGGCCCAGGCACAGCTCTCCCTCGGTGAACTACAAAGGGTCCTTAGGGATCTTTTGGAAGAGGGCCTCGCAGTCAGGGACCTCCCCAGGATCGTCGAAGCGGTAACCGATCGCGCTAAGTACTCTAGGGACGCAGACTTCCTACTCGAAGGGGCCCGAGAGGCCATCGGATTTGCCGTCGCCGCTAAGCGAGCCATCGACGGGAAGCTCTTCGTCTTGGTGTTGGAGCCCGAGTTGGAGCACCTGCTGGTCAACTCGCTTCAGAACATCGACCAACGGGGAGTGCTCCTTCTCGACCCGACGACTTCATATTCGATAAAGGGTTTGGTCAGCGAGGCTAAAGAACGAGCGAGCGCTACGTCTGGTGTCGAACCGGTTCTGATAACTACACCACGTATCAGGACAGCATTGGCCCGAATGCTACGTGGACTCGGTGAAAACATATCCGTGGTCTCATCCTTGGAGATCCCGGCTGGCTTAAAAGTGGAAAGGATAGGGGTGGTCGACGGTGGCAAGACTGCAGAAGTTTACCGGTGACTCTATCGAGGTTCTCCTAGAGGAGATTAGGGAGAAGTTCAAAGGTGATGCCAAGATCGTCTCGGCGACTAGGACTAAGCGTCGCTCGGCTTTTGGACTCTCCACTAAGTACCGCTACGAGTTACTCATCGAACGGATCTCGGAGTCGCAGACCATGGAACTGCCTTCGACATCGGGGACCGACGTTTTGGGAGATCTATCTTTGCATGGGGAGCGGGAGTCTCAGGCACCACTTCCGGCCACTCAATACGCATCCTTTGCGATTGAGCTCCAGAACGCATACATGTCCGCCAAGGGGATGAAAGCGCCCGTAGGAGTCGACAGTTTTGTCGGATCCGAGGCTGAAGATACCCTGGTTTTGTCCGCTGCGGCAAAGAAGGGTTTGGCCAAAGCCCCCAAATCCCATGCAACAGCTGGCTCACGAACCGCGTATCGGGATAATAGCCGTGATAATAGCTTGACGGGATCAGTGACTAACGGACTACTAGCAACGGGTTCTGAGGATTTTGCTGCCCAGGTTGCTTCGCCAAAATCGGAAATCGCTTCGTTGTACACGCCTATGGTGGTGAATAACGAGGGTAAGTGGAGGGTCCCGGCGAGGATATCTGAGCCATCTTGGCGCTCGCTCGACGAAGAAGACGAAGTCATAACGGTCTCAGCGACTACGTCCGACATAACTAGGGGGAGAGAGCTCTTAGTCCAAGGCCCTGGCGGGCTGACCGGGGCTGAAGTGCGTTTTCGCTATCCGAAAGGGGATGAGCGAAAGGTTGCCACACGGATGCCGTCGTCCGCTCAACCTAATGGCCAAGACCTACTCATTGACCTCACTGACGATTCCAACCTGATCAAATTTCCAACCCCCCATATCGGTGCCGCCCGGTCGTCGAAGAACGGTGACTCACTTCAGTCCCAAAATCAACAGACACAAAACCAACAGGACATGATCCGCGACCAGCTAGCCGAATTCGTATCCGAACTGCACGATTGGCCGATCATCAACTCCGGTGACGTGGTGATCTTCGTCGGTTCGTCCGAACAGGCGATGTCGAGTTTCGATAAAGTATGCGACATCTATGGCGTAGACGCGGACAGAAGGTTTATCATCGCCGGCTCGGGTATCCCAAAGTGGTTCGGAACCGCCCTGCAGCGGGTAACCTCTGCGATCGCAGAGGGCCACCGCTCTACTAGGTCCTTTGCAATATGGCTCAGCGAGCAAGAGGTAATACCGGTCGTTGAAAAGCTCGGCCGGCGGACGTCGGTCATCGTAGCTCACCTTGATGACCCCAAGGGTGATCAGTCTTTAGGTCGCTCTTTTCTGCCAAGGATAGACGCGCTATCGTTGAGTTCGATAAATTCTGCCGACGACCTCTTTGAGGTGTTCAAGTATGGAATTCCGGTCTTGGCACTGGAGGGGGAGAGGTCGACCGATACCCTCTGGATGCGGATGGTCGATCGATATCTGAAGGAGGTAGGTTGAGCCTCAGATTCAAGGTGACGGTATTGCTATCCCTGGTGGTCACCATACCGTCGATCGTGGAGTTTTCTAATGGTTATTTGAGTATCACGTCGCTGTTGGAGAGGCTGCTGGTTACCTTGGTCGTCGCGTTCGTCGCCGTCGGTGTATTGTCGGCGGTAATCGCAGCCTATCGAATTGAAAATCTACAACGAGACCGACTAAGTGCCACCGGCCGCGACAAACGCGAGGGAGACCTCGGCTAGTTTTGCCACTTCTATTTTGAGACCGGTACCCATTTCAGTTCTCGCTTCGCAAAAGGGGGCCGGACACAAAAAGTTACTTTTTGGATGGTTAATATCTGATCCTTGGCACATCCCAGTCCTCAACACCATTTGGATAGACTCGACCCGACGGCCGATGGCTCGACTTTGTGGTCATGTGGGAGAGGGGTCGACATAAATCTGGAAAGGTCTGATTTGTCTCATTCCAATGGCGAGGTGCAAATCTATCAAGTGACGGACCTTGCAGACCTCCAATTAGTGGCGATGCTCTCTAAGGAGGTCTGGGGCGAAGGTGGGTCTATCTCGGGGCCCGAAATGGCTGTGCACCTCTACTTTGGTGGGGTAATTCTCTTGGCCAAGCGGGGTGGGGCGCCCATTGGCTTTTCCTACTCTTTCCCCGCCGTTATCGAGGGTGAGACGGTGCTCTGGTCACACGAGACGGCGGTAGTTGAACGCGATTCTGGATTGGGATTCGCCATGAAGTCGCTGCAGAAGAAGATCGCTAAAGAGATGGGATATCCTGCGATCATGTGGAGCTACGACCCATTGCAAGCACGCAATGGCTACTTTAACCTCTCCAAGTTAAATGCGCGGGTCGTCTCATACAAGGTCAATGCCTACGGCAAAATTGAGGGAGACCTCCAGAGTCCCAATCTTCCAACCGATCGTTTCATAGTTCGACTTGACTTAGCTCGAGAGAAGACGGAGCAGAGCTGCGATGGATCCCCGGAGGTGCTCTTGGATGATTTCGACGGCTCTCCGGTGGTCTCCCCTCTCCCTTGGCCCCGAGTGGGACCCTATGCCGTCGCTATACCTAACAGGTCGGTACAAGGGGAGCATCTCGATTACGAACTAGCGTTGAAGTGGATCACCGCTTTTAGAAAGGTAGTGACCGAGTTGTTTGCTAGCGGAATGACCGAGGTAACTATATGGCATACGCCGGATCGACCATTTTGCGGTTACCTGTTCTGCAGGCCATCAAATTGGGAGGCTGGTAGATGAAGATAGATCGTGTCGAACTCAAGCGAGTCAAGATGACGATGCGTGAGCCCTTTGAGACGAGCTTCGGCGTCGAGGTTGACAAAGAGTTCTTTCTGGCGCTTATATACAGTGACGGCGCCTTTGGAATCGGTGAGTGCGGGGCGGCGAACGACCCCTTTTACCTTGAAGAGACTAACGCATCGGTCTACTACGTCGTGAAGGAGTTTCTCATCCCTCGGATGCTGAAGTTTGACTTCCGATCTCCCTCGGACGGAATTGAAGCTTTCCGACAGGTGCGGGGGAACCAGATGGCAAAGGCGATGCTTGATGCGGCCCTGTGGGACCTTTTTGCAAAAACTGAAGGTACCCCGCTCTTTAGGTACATCGGTGGGACAAAGACCGAAGTCGCCGTTGGAATTTCCGTCGGCATACAGCCCACTATCGAGGCCCTAGTCGAAAAGGTGGGGGGCTACGTCGACGCTGGTTACAAGAGGGTGAAGATCAAGATAAAGCCCGGATACGACCTAGTTCCCCTTCGGGCACTTCGTGAGGTCTTCCCGGATCTCCCGCTAATGGCCGACGCAAACAGTGCCTACTCTCTTGATGACCTAGATCTGCTAAGACACCTCGACGATTTCGGTCTGACGATGATCGAGCAGCCGTTGAATTATGACGATGTCTATCAACACAGCATTTTGGCCAAAGAGATTGCTACTCCGATCTGCCTTGACGAGAGTATTCGTAGCCTTGGGGACCTCGAGGAGGCCTACGCACTCGGAGCCTGTTCAATTGTCAACCTGAAGATGCCCCGAGTCGGCGGAATCTCAGAATCTCTCAAGATCGAGAAGTTCTGCAAAGAACACAAGATGGGTCTTTGGTGTGGAGGACTACTCGAAGCCGGGGTCGGCCGGGCCTTCAACGTCGCATTGACCACCCTCGATGGTTTCAACATGCCAGGTGATACCGCACCATCGGCGAGGTATTTCGAGAAGGACATCATAAACCCCGAAGTTGTCTTCTCTTCAGCTGGGACCATCGCAGCTTGGGAACTCCCCGGGGTTGGATGTCAAATTGACGACGAGACACTCGACAAGTTCGTAGTTACTTCCGAGACCTTCGAGGCAGAATAGGGCCAACTGAATTGTCGCCAAGGCCGTATAGTTGTCCTCTCGGCAATCGGCAATCGGCAATCGGCAATCGGCAATCGGCAATCGGCAATCGGCAATCGGCAAAGTCGGCTTCAAAGCCCTTAAAAAGCGTGCAGTTGGGATTTAAAAATACAACTAGCCGAACTCGACTACTTCTCCAATTGGCCGTTGAGTTGCTGAAATAGCCCAAGGGCTGTGGAATAATGGAGTCGAGATAGAACGAACGTGTCCACCTGTTGAGATTTTTTTTGTATTTATGCGAAGTCACTTAATGTCGATAGAAGGAAGTAATGGGTACATTGCTTGACGGTTTGGTCGCCGAGGTCATAAGGGTAAAGGGTTCTGACCTGCATCTCAAAGCTGATGCCATGCCTAGGGCGAGGATTAATGGCCGCTTGATCTATTTTCGAACCGGTCAACCCCTCGACGGGCAGAAGATGGTCGAGATCGCCAGGGATGCAATGGGCGAAGAAGCCTGGGCGATCTTTATGGCGACAAAGGAGATGGACTTCGCGTATACCACCCAGTTCGGGGTGCGCCTTAGGGTCAACGCATTTATGCAGCGGGGTCTCGTCTCTATGGTCATGAGGCTGGTAGCCGCAAAACCTCCCACATTTGCGGACTTAGGTCTGCCGGAAGTGATGGCTAAGATCGCCGACAACCCTAGGGGATTGGTCCTGATAACCGGCCCAACTGGATCGGGTAAGACTTCGACGCTAGCTGCGATGGTCGACCACGTAAACCGGTCGAGGCCGTGTCACATCGTTACCATTGAGGATCCAATCGAGGTCATCCACTCCGACAAGGCTGCGATAGTGAATCAGCGCGAGATCGGATTCGATACCCAGTCTTTCGCCAACGCTATGAGGGCTGCGATGAGGCAGGACCCAGACGTCATCCTGGTCGGAGAGATGAGGGACCTAGAGACGGTTACCGCCGCACTACAAGCGGCCGAGACGGGCCACTTGGTCCTTTCGACACTCCATACAATCGATGCGGTGGAGACTATTACCCGAATAGTCGACTTCTTCCCACCCCACCAGCAGCACCAGATACGGAGTTCACTGGCTGCGGTGATCAGGGGAGTGGTGAGCCAGCGGTTGATACCGACGATTGACCATAAGTCTCGAGTGCCGGCTTTGGAGGTACTGGTTGCCAACGGGAGGGTGCAGCAGTGCATCATCGAGCCGGACAAGACCTCCGACCTCGCTGGGATCATTCGCGAGGGCGAATTCTACGGGATGATGACCTTCGATCAGAGCCTCGAGAAGCTATTTGAAGCGGGTTCGATTTCGATCCAGGATGCCCTCGAAAATGCTACCTCTCCCCATGACTTGCGTCTCAGTTTGACCAGGCGGGGGATGCTGACCCCCGAGTCGATTATGTGACGGCGGTCACGGCGATAAATTATCAATTTCACCCTGGCGGCTAGCTTCGATTTAATCATGTTCCACCTGCGGTTTTGGGGAGTGAGGGGTTCGGTCCCCTCTCCGGGTCCCCTCACATATCGATACGGCGGAAATTCGGCATGCGTCGAAGTCCGTTTTAGGTCGCCGTTTGGTTTTAGCCTCCCGATCCTCTTTGACCTCGGTTCGGGGGCCAGGGGATTCAGCCTACGTAACCGCACCGAGAAGCGACTTCTGGTCCTACTATCACATACCCACTTGGATCATATACAAGGCTTCTCCTTCATGCCGATACTCGATATGCCTGGGGCAGAGATAGACATATTCGGACCACAGGACTCGGGTTTAAAGACCACGATGTCGCAGATCTCTTCCCCGCCGATCTTCCCCGTCCCATTGGAAAAGAGGGTTGCCAAGGTCAATTTTCATGAGGTTGGAAATTCTGAAATTCCGACAGAGATAGCTGACCTTCGGATCATTTCTCGATTCATTCCGCACTCCGATTTGACCCTCGGATTTAGGGTTGAGGCTTTCGGAAGGTCGATAGCCTACATAACCGATCACCAGCAGGGGTCTGATCCGACCTACGTCGACCCGATGGTACTTGAGCTAGCCCAGGACTGCGACCTTCTTATCCACGATGGACAGTACGACGACGATGAGTTTATCCAGAGGCCAAACTGGGGGCATTCGACCCTGGCATACGCTGTCCAAGTGGCCAAGGCTGCCTCGGCAAAGCGCTTGGTCATCTTCCATCACGACCCTGACCGTAGTGACGACGAACTTGACGCCCTGCTCGGGGAGTACTTCGTCAATTCGATGGCCGTGGGAGTGCCTCTTATCGGAGCCTGGGAGGGGATGGAGCTCGAGGTCGAATAGCCGATGGGATCGGCCTGGTACATCGTACTATGATCAACATTCGAGCTTTAGATTGAAACAGGGGTGCTCGTGGCCGACCTAGAGATGATAGAAGAGATCCAAGACGTAGTGCTGGTTAGGCCACAAGTTTTCCCCGACCCACGGGGGAGGTTCATGGAGACCTACCGCCGATCGTGGTTCCCGCTGGGAAGGGAGATGATCCAGGGCTCCAGGTCCGATAAGCAGGCTGGATCCCTAGTGGGACTGCACTATCACCTCCATCAGGCCGATTACTGGTATGTGCCCAAGGGCAGGGCTCGGGTTGTCTTGCACGACCTAAGGGTCGGATCGCCGACCGACGGAAATACCTTTAGTGTCGAGATCGGAGACGAGTTCGAGGTCGGCCTCTTCATCCCCCCGGGGGTAGCGCATGGGTTCTGTGCTATCACCGATATGACCCTGACCTACCTAGTCGACGGATACTACAACCCCGCCGACGAACTGGGCGTTTACTACCTCGACCCGGCCATCACGGCCGATTGGGGGGTCGCCGATCCGGTGGTTTCAGAGAGGGACAAGACTAACCCAAAGCGGGACGAAATCCCCGGCCCGCTGCGCCCCCGGCTCGGTCTTAGGAGCTGATATCATTCTTTAATTCAGCGAGTGATTTCGCTCGGCCTTACCCCGGAGGATTGTCAGGCCTTCGGAGGGGAGGACAGACCGATTTCAACTTCGACACGACGACTCCTCGAGAATTGTGGGCTTCACCAAGGCAGCTTGCAATTAGAGGCTTAGCGTGTGAGAATTGTTGATGACGTCGATTTCATCGGGGTGATCAAGGTGTCTCACGGAGAACTAAACAACTCTTCCCGAGGAGAACGCCTCGATGATCTTGCTAAGGTGCGCCTGGTTAGATCGATGGCCCTCAAAAAGAGGTTGTCATTCTCGCTCTTCCTCCTCCTCGTATTGGTGCTGCTGAAGGACATTTTTTTGCCCGGTCGCGCTATCGTCCCGTCGCTTTCAATACCCGGCGGGTCGCTTTCGATGCTCCCTTCGGCGGTGATGATTCTGGCGCTCATTATGGTGCTGCTTTTGCCGTATTTAGGAATGGGGCGGTCACCGCACTCACGGTACTACGCCTCGGGGGGCGGCGGCTTGGGATCCCTTTTGGGCGAGGAGAGGTTGGCCCATGAGCTACAAGGGATAATCGACCAGCTCAGATGGCACCAGGAGATCACCAAAGAGCTAGGGGGTAACGTTCCAAAGGGAGTTCTGTTCGAGGGGCCACCCGGTACCGGCAAGACAATGGCGGCGAGGGCGATTGCTCAAGAGATTTCCGTTCCTTTTTTAGTGGCGTCGGCGTCCTCGTTCCAGTCGATGTACTACGGTCAGACGAACCGTAAAATAAGGAGTTTTTTTCGTTCGGTGAGGAAGGCAGCCGACAAGAGCGGCGGGGCGATTGGCTTCATCGATGAAATCGACGCAATAGGGGCCACCAGGTCCTCCATGGGTTCTGGGTCGGTCAGGGAGGGTGTCACCGGAGTTGTAACCGAACTTCTGGTCCAGCTGCAGAGTTTCGATTCACCCTCGGGACTACACAAGGTATCCAGCTACCTCTCCAACTCTCTACCATCTCCGGTAGTCGCACTTTGGCGGCGACTCTTTCCGGAATTACCCAAAGGAAGGGCGGTCTTTATCGCCGCCACCAATAGGGCCTCTGAATTAGATCCGGCACTGGTAAGGCCCGGTCGCTTTGACCGAAGGGTCAACTTTGATCTCCCGACAACTAAGAAGAGGGAGCTCATCATCCTTGGACTGTTGGCAGATCGGCCGGCTTCTCAATCTGCGTTGGCTTCCGTGGCGATGATCGCTTCACAGACCGCAGGGATGAGTCACGCCGGTGTGGCGAGGCTCGTCGAAGAGGCGGCGGGCTTGGCCTGGCGTCGGGGTTCGAAGGTAATCGACGACCGTGACCTTTGGGATGCCTTAGCGACTACCCGTATCGGAATCGCCGAAGGATCTCCCTATCCTCCGGAGCAGCGAATGAGGATAGCGGTACACGAGTCGGGCCACGCGGTGGCGGGCTGGTACCTTTCCGGCGTTGGTCAGGTCGAGCTTTTATCGATCTACAAGAGGGGTGCCGCCCTTGGCCTCACTGCGCGCATGAACGACAAGGACCAGTTCCTGTTCACCGAGTCCCAATTGAGGAGTGAGATCTCGGTTGCGCTGGCCGGACTGTGTGCCGAGGAGATCGTCCTCGGCCAGGCATCGAGTGGTGGGGCCTCTGACCTTGAGCGCGCTACTGAGGTTGCAGTGCAAATGGTCGGACGTTTCGGGCTGGGTGATTCCCTGATTAGCTTTGCCGTAGTTGGTTCCCTCGGATTAAATGCGGCGACCCTTTCCGATACCGAAGCTAGAAAGCAGGTCGACGCCCTACTAAATAGTGAGCGCATCAGGACTGCCGAGCTTTTGAATCGACACCGGGACGATCTGGACAGACTCGTTTGGAGGTTGCTCGCTAAGGAGGAGATGGACCACAATGAGATTGAGGAGGTGTTGGGGGCCGTCGAACCGAAGAGGGTAGACATCTCAACAGGAAGCGATTTAAAGTTAGATTTGGATTGAGCTAACCCTTCTGCAGACGATCAAATTTGGACCTGGCGCCGGGTGAGGCGTCGGTTAATTGCGGTCGGTCTCAACCGTCGGGTGCGTTGGTATGCTGTGGCCAGATTAGGTTTATACTGCGGGGCTTGTCCGCCTAGCGGATAAGGGCTTAAGGATTAGGAGAGCCGTTGACTACCCTTCTGACCATCGCTTTAGTTGTGGTCGTGGCTGGGGCTATATCGGGCGCCACCATGACCGCTTTTCGTCGCGAGCGTAGGTCGATAGCCAAGTACAAGCAGATGATGAATGTCATGGAGGACCTGAGTGCCAATGGCCCTCTAAACTCGACAAGTCCTCGCTCTAACGCCGAGACGACAAGATCACACGTCAGAAAGATTGGGTCTCACTCGACACAAGTGACAAACGGGGCCAAACCCAGGCCATCTGGCGCCGAAGTCAATCCGCGGGAACTCATCAGGGACCTGGTTAAGCCTGATGAACTGATAGAGACCCAGAAGCCTCGGATTGGGTCAGCTTCGCCGAGTGGCCATTTACGGATCAGTCCAAGGGATGACTTGGTGGACAATGAAGCGACACTGGCGATGCCCAGGCTAAAAGTCACAGTTGACCGCCCAGAGGAAGTCTCTCCCGGAAGCGGCAATACTGACGGTCGTCCGGAGTCTGCGAGCGGAACGTCGACTCCGGGATATGCTAGGTCGCAATTGGAGACGATCCCCACGGTTCCGATTCGATTCGTGGTTACGGCCTTGCTAGTTATCGTCGTGCTAGGGGTGGGCGTAGTAGGTTATGAGAGATTTAGTGGCACGTCGAATGTGGTGAAGTTGCCGACGACGACGACAACGAACGCAGCTAAAGCTACGACCACGACCCAGCCTCCAACGATTACACCGCAGAGCCAAAGCGGCCAGAACGCATCCTTTACCGTGCCCGCCGGGAATAACACCTACGTCCTTTCGGTATCCGCACCATGTTGGGTGGAGTATTCAACGACCCCTTATGGGACGATACTCTGGGACGCAGTCATACAGCCGGGCTCGAATAAGACGATTACCGCTGCCGGTCCGATTTGGATGCGAGCCGGTAATTCGACTGCGCTGCACATCACGGTCAACTCTACAAGCGTGTCAATTACTACCCCGTCCGGACCATTCAACTACACCTTTACACCGGCAGGCTGAGGGTTTACCGCAGCAAGCATTAGGGCGTAGAAGCCAGCTTCCTCCTCCCACGCTTCGTAGCGGCCCGATGGACCCGAGTGACCAAAGCCCATGTCGCACTTGAGGATGACACTTGACGATGGGGACTTTTCTCTGATCCTTGCAACCCACTTGGCGGGCTCAAAATAGCTGACTCTTGGGTCATTTAGTCCGGCGGTCACCACCAAAGTTGGGTAGGTGAAACCCCCGACGTTTTCATAAGGGGTGTAGCTCGCCATCAAGTCGTAGATTTCAAGTGACTCTAACGGGTTGCCCCACTCCTCCCACTCGGTGACCGTGAGGGGCATTTCTGGGTTGGAGATAGTGTTGAGGCAGTCCACGAATGGTACTTCGGCGATAACAGTGTTGAAGAGCTCTGGTGTCATCGTCGCTACTGCGCCCATCAGTAATCCTCCAGCGCTGCCACCCCTAGCGCAGAGTCCATCCGGCTGGGTCAGGCCGGTATCTATGAGGTGCCTTGCACAGTGGATGAAGTCGTGGAAGGTATTTTTCTTCTTTGATAGACGGCCATCGTTGTACCATCTCCTCCCCATCTCCCCTCCACCTCGGACGTGGGCGATTGCGAAGACGAACCCCCGGTCCAACAGCGAGAGCCTCAGGGTAGAGAAGGTGGGATCCACCGAGTGCTCGTAAGAACCGTATCCATAAAGTAGCGTCGGTGCAGGAAGGGTGGCACCGACCCTGTGAACTACCGAAATGGGCACCAATGTCTCATCGTTAGATACCGCCCAGGTACGGAAGGTTACGTAGTCACTCGGGTCGAAGTCTCCAAGCACTTCGGTCTTTTTGAGCAAAGTGGCCTCAAAGTTCGTCAGGTCGATCTCGAATACTGAATGCGGGGTGACCATGGAGGTGTACTCGTAGCGAAATTTGGTCGAATCGTATTCTGGGTTCGACCCCGGATAGATGGTACAGACCTCTTCAGGGGTCCCAATTCTCCTT
>JABEUO010000055.1 GCA_013044415.1 Acidimicrobiaceae bacterium | reverse complement strand
GTGGATGATCGTGTCTACCCCGCTCTTTTTTACCAACCTCGCTAGGGACGAATAGGACTGGTCGGAGACGATGAAATCGACGCCATCTATCGCTTCATGAGGGGCACGCGTGTCGACCCCGACTATCAGGTCGAAGTCTCCCGAGTCAACTAAATGCTGTGCGGCCTTAGCGCCCCAAAAGCTAGCTAGTCCGGTTACAAGGGCTTTCTTGGGCACTTGACGTCTACTCCTAACCCAGAATTACGTTCCGGCGGTTTCTTAGCATCTCGGAGATGGCCGATCGGATCATCGCTTCGATTTTGGTCGACTCCTCCATGATCTGCGACCTTGGATAGCGGGAGCCGTTTGGTTTTGCCTTCAAGTAGACGGGCTTGAGTGCCCGAATCCTTATCTTTGTCGGGAACCAGACGAAACTTCCGAGGATCGGCCCCATGACGAGATGATTGTATGTGAAGGGGAGATAGGGCATCGCTAAAGGATTTCTTGGAAGTGGGATCTTTGCGACAACCGGCATCGACTCCTCCGCTCCTATCACCGCAATGGGAACGATAGGAGCCCCGCTTTTCATAGCCGTTTCGACGAAACCTCCTCGTCCGAAACGCCTGAGGCTATACCTCTCGTCGAAGGTCTTCAGTGGACCCCTGATCCCTTCGGGGAAGGAGAGCACGAGTTGCCCCTCATCTTTTAGCAACCGATAGGCGTTGTCAGGGTTTGCCGAGACACCACCCGCCCTCGACCAGGCGATGCTTAGACCAGGGATAGTCCTAAATAGGTTGTCCGCCAGCCCATATACTGGCCTGTTGAGTTCGGTTTCGATCCCATGCATGATAGATAAAGCGTCGGGGGGAAGGGCACCGGAATGATTTGAGACCAGTAGGGCCGGCCCCTCCATCGGGATATTCTCGAGGCCCTCCCATTCGACCCTGAACCAGTATCGGTATATGGGGTCGAAGAGCTTGCGAACTACTTCTCTAAACTCTTCGGACCGACCCCACTGATCGACCGTTGTGTCGGTTCTCGAAGCGATCAGGCTCGTCAACTTGGTAATATTCGCTTGCGTGGTCTGAAGGCTTTCCACCTCAGATAGGGCGGGTCTCATGCTCACGAAGAAGATGCTAGTTGGTCGAGAGATAGGAATGAGATGCCAATAGACCCATCGGCGCTAGGTTTTAAGAGCGCGGAGTATGAAAACCACTTCGACCAGCGAGATGTCATGCTCTACGCACTAGGGGTCGGGGCGGATAGCAATGAATTACTTTTTTGCACCGAGAACTCTTCGGGGGTGAGCCTCAAAACCCTCCCAACATTCGCCGTGGTAGCCATAGGGACACCACCCCTGGACCTCTGGATGGCCGCCGGTCGATTCGACCCGTCGCAGCTGTTGCATGGGGAGCAGTCGGTGGAGTTATTTTCGGATATCCCTACAAAGGGGACCATCGTATCAACAACCGAAATCGTCGGAATCTACGATAAAATAACCGCTGCTGTCGTCGTTACCGAGACTACTGCGAAAGACAAAGAGACCCAAAAGGTGCTCTTTAAGCTGACCTCGTCGGCCTTCATAAAGGGTGAAGGGAACTTCAATGGTGATCGGGGTCCATCCGCCGCCCGAGTGACGATGCCCGAGGGTGACCCTGACCTGGTAGTTAGCTATCAGACTCAGCAGAATCAAGCGCTTCTCTATCGACTCTCGGGTGATCGCAATCCACTACATTCGGATCCAAGCTTCGCACGGCTAGCAGGATTCGATCGGCCGATTCTCCACGGCTTGTGTAGCTTTGGCTTTACCGGTAGGGCGATTTTGAATACGCTTTGTGACTCCGATACATCCAGGTTTGGCCTAATGTCGGCTAGATTCATTACACCCGTATTTCCAGGTGATCGACTTGACGTCAAGATCTGGAAACAGGAAAATGGTGGTCTGTTTAGGACCGAGTCCCAAAGGGGCGATGTCGTCATAGACTTTGGGATGTTCAAAACAAGGGCATAGCTGGCCCGGGTGGCGGAATGGTAGACGCAGGGGGCTTAAACCCCCCGGGCCGCGAGGCCATGCGGGTTCGAGTCCCGCCCCGGGTACGGTTTTCGACGGATCAAACTCCCTTTTGAACGGATCTTCTGAACTGCCCGGTCGAGATGACCCTTCGAAGTGAATTTGTCGCGTACCCCTCACGATGGACCGCTGGGTGCTCCGGAATGCTCCGGAATGCTCCGGAATGCTCCGGAATGCTCCGTGATGCTCTGGGGCATTTCGTTTTTCGCGAACAACTGACTCATGGTCGTGTGCTTAGTGTGGCTGGCGCTTTTCGCAGCTTGATCTTCGTCGCCCCGGCGACAAATGCAACGAGAAGTGCGATGTTTAACGTCAGATCGAACCAGAAAAGGAGGAGGGTGCCCGTGGATGAATAGTCGATCACGACACTGGACAAGCCCTTTGGTACCCACATGGCATCTAAAAAACCGTCTAGGGCGAGCAGTTTGGCCGGCCGCCCATTAATCGTCAACGTTGCACCAGGGACTACCTGTTGGCGCAGGGACACCAAGCCGGCCCGGTTAGTCACCAGGGTCATCGAAAGTGATTGAGAGTTTGAATTCAAAGAGACGAGCCTCGCACTGAGGGACCCTTGATTAGAGTTTTGAAGTCCACCTGCTTCTGATGCATCTGCTGTTGCTAGGTGCCCTACCGGTGAGGTGAATGGGACGATCTGATTTGGTGCTAAGTCCGTTTTAATCGAGCTTGGTATCCAGAGGATGTCCTGGTTTTTGGGCCGGACGAAGGAGTAGATGTACTCCTTAGTTCGACCGAAAAATGCGGTGGTCGCGAGCTGAACAGCCGCAGAAGTTCCACTTGTCGTTGCGGTCTTGATGGGCCAAAATGACGGATTGAACTCCATAGCAGAGGCTAATGTCGAGTAAACCGAGAGATATGGTGCGAGTTGTGAAGCGTCGGCGTCGTGTGCGACTACCGAATTTCCGGCCCATTTGACGAGTGTGATTTCGGATCCTTGAGTGGTATTGCTGGCACAGATGGGCATCGCCTTCACCAGGTCGGCACGGCTGACGTATACCGCTATCAGGGTCTCTAATGCGCGGCGGTATTCGGTATTCGGTATCTTTAGGTATCCTGGTTCGGAT
>JABEUO010000248.1 GCA_013044415.1 Acidimicrobiaceae bacterium | reverse complement strand
TCGCTACTGGCACTACGAAGCTTCTCTGCTACGACGTAGTGACCACCACCGCTTTGAAGGTATGCCCTATTTGCTACCGAGTTGAAACCACGATCCGCTGTAACTATTCAGCTCCACTCGCCAATAGCAACCCTCCTCAACTCGGAATTTTCACGCAGCCGCCTGGTCACGGTATTGATGGACTTCAGGAACGGCAAGTTCGCTAAACGTTTCTCTTAGTGGTCACCTGCTTTCCATTGCAGAAGAACTAAGGCATTCTTACCATTACACAACAATGCGCGTTGAACTGGGCAGTTTTGGATTGTTTCTTGCTGCAACGTGAAGCGGTGTGGATTTGTTAAGTACTCAAAAGATCAATTGAGAAAATATGATTACTGAAATACGGGATTATGAGGTTGTGATAAGCAGTCACCAACTGAACGCCAGCGTAGGGCATTTGAACCTATTGGAGCAAAGATACCCCTGTAGCCAGCATCGAAAGTACCAATATACGCCATTTACCGAGGTCAGTGGCGTGTTATGTTGCTTGGTGGGTTTAATTTCGGTTTAGTCTTATATAAGCGATTTGTAAATCGTAAATCCCTTATAGTCCGGAGAGCTCTCAGGACTGAATTGACCAAGGTGCTGACCTACCCTACTCCGGCCCACCGTCCTGGTCTGCATTCTTGGGTAGATGGGCTTGAGGAACGTTCAAGTTGAAGTGAAGTCCCGCGAGACGAATGACAAAGCAGACGAGTGCTGCAGCTAATGCGACTGGGGTGCTATAAAAGTGAAAATCCAAAGCGACGGCGGTGATCGCAGCACCGACCAGTGCTGGAACAGCGTACAGTCCACTGGTTAAAACAGTTGGCAACCGACCGATGATGATATCCCGGATGGTGCCACCTCCCACTCCGGTAAGGGCACCGAGCATGGTGGATTGAATTGGTCCTAGTCCGTGAGCGAATGCAACCGAAGCGCCAGTAACGCAGAAGAGACTTAGTCCGGCAGCGTCGAACAGGTTGATGGAACGCGTCACACGTATCAAAAACCGACGCCCGAAGAAGGCTGCCAGCGCGCTCACCACCGCGACTGCAAGATATCGCCAGTCCCGGAACGTGGCGGGCGGTAGCGATCCCATAATTACATCCCTGAGTGTCCCACCACCGAGTGCCGTTATCATGCCGAGAACTACAACACCAACGAGGTCCAGTTGCTCAGCCTGCATCGCAGTCAGGGCACCGTTCAAGCCAAATACGAATGTTCCGACCAATTCGAGAACTAAGAGGAACGTGGGGGTCAACTCCAAGCGAAGACCTACACTGACTTTTCCGTCGTTTTACCCAGCCAGGCGAGCGCGGCGACAACCAGAGTTTCGGTACCGGTATCGATAGTCGGTTGGATTACTGGAGCGAAGTTCGCCGAATGATTGACCGGAATATCTTGTGCCACCCTCCCGGCATTCTCGGCCTGGGTGTAGGTCTCCGGATCTATTCCGCCGATACCCCAGTATGTGTACGGTACACCGAAAGCTCTCGGAATGTCACTGAAGTCCTCACTCGCAGTCTGCATCGGCAAGGGTCTGGATCGGTCACCGAAGTAGTCGGCAAAAGCTTCAGCCACCCGCTTGGTAACCGCTGGGTCGTTTTCGGTGATGGGGGATCGGTCAAACATTTCGAACTCTGCTGACTTCGGCGAATCTGATGCTTCGCACTCGGCCTTGACGATGCGACGAATAGCGGCGAGAGTTGATATTCGAGTCTGCTCGCTGTAGGTCCGTACATTGAGTTCGATGACCGCATGATCGGGAATGACATTACTCTTCGTCCCCGCCTTAATGCTCCCCACGGTGACCACTACCGGCTCACCAGGTCGAGTTTCTCGAGACACCACCGTCTGCAAGCGTACGACGATCATCGCGGCAAGCACTACCGGGTCGACCGAAGCCTGGGGCATTGAACCGTGTGCCCCTCGACCAAATACGGTAATACGCATGCTGTCTGCAGCGGAGAGGACTGGGCCGACCCTGGTCCCGACCAGTCCAGCGGGTGCGGGTAAGACGTGCTGCGCCATCGCGACGTCAACGGCTCCGACGACGCTCTTCAGGTCGTCAACCATGCCGTTCGCACCGTCGCCGGTCTCCTCGGCTGGTTGGAAAACCAATACCAGAGTGCCCGCCCAATGTTCGCGCCCTGTTGCCATCAACTCTCCGGCACCGAGTAGGCATGTAACGTGCACATCGTGGCCACAAGCGTGCATAACCGGTAGCGAATTGCCATCCTGGTCCGTCGAGAAATCCTTGCTGGCATAGGGGAGTCCGGTCGTCTCCTCGACCGGCAGAGCGTCCATATCAGCCCGAAGTAGTACAGTCGGTCCGATACCGTTGCGCATGATGCCCACTACGCCGGTTCCACCTAGATGTTCATGGACTTCATAACCGTCACTTCGAAGACGTTGCGCAACCTTCGAAGACGTCGCGATCTCCTGATGGGAAAGTTCGGGATGGGCATGCAATTCCCGATAGAAGTCCTCTTCCCAACGACGTACTCCTGGTAGCCCAGTCAGGACTTTCAGGTAGGTTGACCTCGGTATCTGTTGCGGTGGAGCCACTGCTAAAGTCTATCAGACCGCCATTGGTTGTCCGAGGGACACTTCGGTTTGAAATCCAGGTAGCGACTGACCTTTTGTATTTTGAGGTGCCCGATTACCTCGACTCGTCTGGGTGTAATTGCCTTCTGTTGGGCTGAGGGTTCTTCTTTGGTCTCGACAGTGACAAGGTGCATCCGGTCAGTTTCATGCGTGTTCATGAACTACCTTGCACTGGGCATCACCAATACCGTTAACTATCAAACACAAAAGCCTTTATCCGAACAGGCAGATTTGGAAATGGCCCCTGATTCTTTCCTCTGGGTGATTGAAGACGGGAGGAAGCCTTAATGATCCCTGCATGTCCCACACTGCTTCGAGTAGCTGTTTTTGGGCGGGTGCTAGGTCGTGACACTGAGGATTTGGCAATTAATTCGCAAAAGCCATTATCGCCGCCATTGGCTCCATTGGCTATTTGCTAGCTTTTCGAGGCGGAACTTCACGTCATCACAACGAAGGACAATTCGCCAAATCGCCGGTTTACTACCTAGCTTGTCAGCTATTCCAACTTGTTTTAATATTTTGAAGCTATCACTTGGTCCGGCTATTGCTCTCATTGATCTGGGTCTTTTGGTGCGCAAATAGGTAGTTCAGCACTTTTTTGTCACGCTCGGGGGCTTCGGGTTGAAAGAGACGTCGAAGCGTGCAAGTCGTGTGCTCCTCCAACCCTCACCTCATTGAGTTATGGAATCCGGCGACGGGTAGAAAAGTTTCCGATTCTTATTCGTGGTGTCTTTCTTTTGATCCATGAGGTAAAACCATCTTTGCTAATCGTTCTCGCTTCTTGGTGTCAAGAAGGTTGGAGTAGGTCGAAACTGACCGCTACCGGTCGGCAATAGCTACGCAGTCGTTGAGCAGTTAGCTTCACCGACCGTTACGGTGATCTGTTCGCCGGACGACGTATGGTAGAGCAGGATTCGGGCGTAGCCTGAAGCGTTCGTGTAGGTGCTCCACGTATCTCCCGCATCGCTTGCCGATGCTTTCTGGTTTGGTTGATTCGAGTTGATGGTTACGTAGTAGTCGCCTATATAGCCATCATTCGCCAATGTAGCACTTGCGGTGCAATTGGCACTGTTCGAAGATGGAGCAGTGGTTGACGTAGAGTACGAAGGCAGTATTCCAACATAGGTCTGATATGCCCTAACCCAGTTGGAAGCGATGGCTTCCTGAGCGGAGGAAAGGGATAGCTGCCCCGAGCACACGAGGCTATTGAGCCGATTCTCAAGCGTGTCCTTTGAGTTGAGGTACGAGGTGGCGTTTGGATTGTCATTGGGTTCAATCCAGAGGTTGGCGGGATCGTTAGGATCGCCGCCTAGTTCCAAAGGTACCAAATGGTCGTACTCGGCAGTCCAAAAAGATCCCACGTAACTATACGCTTCCGCCGAAGCCCTTTTTTCTGGCTCGGTAATGCCCTCCGGCGGCCTAATAGAGGATGTATAGCCGCTTTTACAGATGGTGGAATCGATTACGCCCTGCGTGACCCGAGGATTCAATGCTCCGGGGGTGCAGTGTGGATCTGGCAAGGGATCGGTGCCTATGAAGGTGTAATGGCATGAATGAGGTGGGGGTTGGGGCTGGACTGAGTAGGTCGCCTGCGGGCCGGGACCATATTCCAGACCAGAT
>JABEUO010000247.1 GCA_013044415.1 Acidimicrobiaceae bacterium | reverse complement strand
TGTGGTTTTTTCTTGTCCTGATACGCCGACCACCAACAGGCTCAGTATCGAAAGGAGTAGAAGATGCAGCGTCCAGCTTCCGTTTTGAGACGGTATCACCCTGGAAGCAATACTGAAGACTACCCAACCGAGCAGAACCCAAATCATCCCCTTTATGAAGAGCGATAGCGGCGAGGAGTGCCCCAAAATGCTCGTCGTATAGGTGGTCGAAAAAAGCATGATCGCCCCAAAAAGGCTAAGAAACGCAACCTGCCAAAAAATTGATCGATAGAGATCCTCTGCCTCGGCATTTTTACCGAAATACTTTTTTATTAGGTCCATCTGTCACCCCTCAAGAGAATTGACCAGTTCACTAACGCATTTTTTGAAATCAAGACCCCTCTGCTCATAGCCCGAATACCAGTCGAAAGACGTCGCTCCCGGCGAAAGGATTACGTCACACGACGACCCACTGAGGGCATAGCCAGCCTGAACTGCCTCTTTCATCGACTTAGCCCGGACGATCTTTGAAGGCTCGAGGGTTCCGATAAAAAGTTGGGCTAGCTCATCGGTCGACTCCCCGATGAGCACTACTGCGGCCAGCTTCTCGTGTTGGCTCAAAAGTGGCTCAAAATCGAGTCCCTTGTTCCTCCCACCGGCGATCAATACACACCTACGAAGTCCGGAAAGTCCAGCTACCACCGAAGCGGGGGTCGTCGCCTTTGAATCGTTGATGAACCTCATTCCGTCCAATTCGGCCACCACTTCCATGCGATGCTCGAGCCCCTCGAACCCTTTGCACGCCCGACCGATCGCCTCGAGCGATGCCCCAGCCGAAATGGCACACGCCGAAGCGGCTAGAAAGTTCAAAATGTCATGCGGGAGGGCCTTTTTGAGATCGGACTTTGCGACGATCGCTCCAAAAGGAGAGATCAGCTCTTTTTCGGATGCGAAGAAGTCGCCCGAATCTGCGCCAAATGTGAAGAGACTAAAAGATAACTCCGGCGGTCGCCACGAGAAATCAGTGGGAATTACCCCAACGGAGCCAGCTCCGACGTTCTCGAATATTCGCAGCTTGGCTCCCAGGTAATTTTCAAATCCGCCGTGCCAATCGAGGTGGTCGGGGGTGACGTTTACGATCGCCGCCACATCGGGTGCAAATTCGCTAATGGTGCTGAGTTGAAAAGAGCTCGCTTCAACCACAGCCCAGCCTTCCTCGTCGCTCAGCTCTACGAGTGGTCTTCCATAGTTGCCACACGGTATAGATCTGATCGAGCTCTCATCGAGCATCGAGTCGACGAGGGTAGTCACCGTCGTCTTACCATTTGTCCCGGTGATCGCAATGACCTTCAGATCGGTCATCCTCCACCCGAGCTCCAACTCTGAAATTACCGGGGCATCGAAGTAATGGTGCGTGGCGTGGCTCGGCCTGACCCCCGGAGAGACCACGACCAAATCGGGCCACTTAGCGTCGAGTGATAGGGCAAGTTCGTCGCTTCGAAATGCTCCAATAGCATTTCGGCTCTTTGCCAAATCCCTAAGCGCTGGATCGGGGGAATCTTCGACAACTATCACCGCTGAGGCGAGGCGACTAAGCGCCCTGTGCGCCGCCTGGCCCGACACTCCATATCCGACGACGACAACCTTAGAGACCTCAAGCGGCGTGCCTCTCACTTCACCACCGTGCCCAGAGATACAAAGTCGGCGTAAAACACTCCGACTCCCAATGCGGTAAATATCCCAGCGAGTATCCAGAAACGGATAATGACCGTCGTCTCGGGCCAACCCAGAAGCTCAAAGTGATGGTGGATCGGAGCCATCTTGAATATTCGTCTATGGAAGACCTTAAAACTAAAGACCTGGAGGATCACGGACATCGTTTCAATAACGAAAAGTCCACCGAGTATGGGGAGTAGAAAGTCCAAATTCATCACTAGGCAGAGTGCTCCAAGTCCCGCACCTATAGCTAGGGATCCGACGTCACCCATGAAGATCCTCGCGGGGGGTGCATTAAACCAGAGAAAAGCGGTTAGTGCTCCGGTCATGGACGCCGCTATTACGGCGAAATCCAGAGCATCTTTGATTCCGTAGAGGCTCGCGTGTCGGAACTGCCAATATGCGATCAGTCCGAGGACCCCAAAGGTAAAGATGGACGAACCGGTTGCAAGCCCGTCGAGCCCGTCGGTGAGGTTGACGGCATTTGACGAGCCGACCACCACCAGCACTGCGAAAACGATCCACCCAACGGACCCAAGGTGAAAAGTCGCACTTCCGACCCTGGCTAGGCTGACTTCCGATCCGTGACCCGCCCAGAACCTGGCCAGTAGGGCAAAGACAAGCGCTACCGCGAATTGTCCGGTAATCTTCTTCGTCTTTGACAGCCCGAGATTACGGTTCATCTTGACTTTTGAGTAGTCGTCCCAGAATCCGACGAGTCCCGTTCCGAATATTACCGCTATCACCAGAATCCCCTGGCGCGTAAAACTGACCCCAAGGTTCGCGTGTGCGACTATGTAACCGAGCACCACGGCCGAAATAATGGCGATACCACCCATGGTGGGAGTGCCCGCCTTTACGATATGCCTCTTAGGCCCCTCTTCTCTAATCTGTTGGCCTATGCCACGCCTAGAGAGTCTGACCACCAGCGTCGAAGTCAACGCCGCTGAGACGATTATCGCAAAGATCGACGAAATCAGTACGGCTATCAACTAGGAGACCAGCCGAACTTGGACTTAAGGATCTGTCGAGCCACCTCGTGGTCGTCAAAGTGGGCGTCGGTGCCTTGGATCCTTTGAGTCGTCTCGTGTCCCTTCCCGGCGATAAGGACGAGGTCACCCTCCTCTGCCATGTTGACCGCGAGCTCTATTGCACGCTTCCTATCCAGCTCGAGGATCACCTCGGACCCTTTCTCGACGCCAAGCAGGATATCTTTTGCAATCTCCGCTGGATCTTCATTGCGCGAATTATCAGAAGTAACGAAGGTAGCGTCGGCCAAGGAGGATGCGACACTCCCCATCTTTGGCCTCTTCTGCTTATCGCGCTCACCGCCGCACCCAAAGACCACCAGCACCCTCTTTGGATCCAATGTCCTGCAAGCCAAAAGGGCAGCCTCCAGCGCCGCAGGGGTATGAGCGTAGTCGACAAACACCGACACCGGCAAGTCTCTTGCGATCAGCTCCATCCGACCATTCGGAGTACCAACTAATGGAACGACCTCAGCTACCGATGATTCATCCCACCCAAGGGCAACCAGGGTCGTCAGGACCCCCAAGATGTTATAGACGTTGTGTAGGCCATTTAGCGGGGAGACTATCGGGTGTCCTCGCCATGAAAAGGTAATCCCAGAAGCGTCTAGTCTGAGGTCCCGGGTATCGCTGATCGAATATGGGATCAATTCACTTCGCATCTTCAATAGCAGCTCGCCGTAGGGGTCGTCCTTATTCACCACTCCCAATTGCGATCTTGAAGGATCAAAGAGCATGGATTTGGCCCTGAAGTAAGTCTCCATATCGTGGTGAAAATCCAGGTGATCCTGGCTTAAATTGGTAAAGAGTGCAGCGTCGAAAGATACCCCATCGACCCGGTGCATCACCAGCGAGTGCGATGAGACCTCCATCGCAACTGCGTCATCCCCGGCGTCTTTAAACTCCCTTAACTTTCGCTGGAGTTCGGGTGCCTCTGGGGTAGTCAGCCTCCCCCACAATGTACCGAGCGCATCAGTTTTGACCCCAAGCGAACGCAGGATCGAGCTAAGCAGGTGGACACTGGTCGTCTTGCCATTTGTTCCGGTTACACCGAGTACGGTAAGTTCTTCGGAAGGTCTTCGCCATAGCGTGGCGGAGAGCAGGGCTAGATGGGTCCTCGGATCACCCTCGGAGAGAACCACCTGAGGGATATCGGAATCTACGCGATGTTGTACGAAGGCTACAGGAGCGCCGCGATCGAGGGCGGCCTTGACATAATTGTGGCCGTCAAAATGGCTTCCCGCCAATGCAAAGAAGGCGCTCTGGCTGTCAGTCTCCCGATGATCCATGACCAAGGAAGTCACCTCGATATCCTCGATCGAAGCTCGTGGATCGACCAATTCGTAATCCTCTAGCGCCCCTATGAGTTCAGTTAACCTCAAATGCATACCCCAACGATTGCCATTGGCCCTCAACCTACTCCACCGACATCGAGCCTTAACTTTCGGCCCCATTACAAGATAGGTGCAGCTGATCAAGCTTCACCTACCGCTTCGAACCTTGAGACGAACTGCCCTTGTCATAGAGATCGTAGTTGGGGATGTGCTTGGAGAGGTATTGCCGGTCTGCTTTACACCCCTAGCTGAGCTCAGGGCGAAAGTCGGTGCCTTTGACTGCTGGGATGCAAGTTTTGATGCGGAGCTAATTGCACTTTTGAGCGCCGATTTAGCATTCAAAGCTGCTATCTGCGTGGGTGATAGTATGGCGCCACTCGGCGTCACGTGGTACTTGGCTAGAGCGTAAGACATGATTTGGGAGAAAACAGGTGCCGCTACCTCTCCGCCGTAGATCTGGGTCGGCTGATCGAGCATGACAATTGCCGACAGCACGGGGTGAGAAGCAGGGGCGAATCCCACAAAAGTGGCCCAGAATGCGCCGGGTTGGTAACCGGGCCGATTCGGATAGGGCTTTTGGGAGGTGCCGGTCTTGCCGGCTACCTGGTAACCCGGGATCGCCGCGGAAGGAGCGGTTCCCATGGCACCTACGGCATTCTCAAGGAGGTTCCGCATGGTCTTTGCAATTGGAGCTGAAACGATCCTCTTGGACTTTGGATAATTGGGAGAAATCGTACGCCCGGAGGGTGTAGATATCGCCTTCACCAGCTTCGGCGAAGTCATAATTCCGCCATTTGCAACCGAATTGTAGGCATCTAGAACCTGCAACGGCGTCAAGGCTTCGTCTTGCCCAATCGGTACGGATCCAATTGCTGTACCGGACCATCTGCTCAAGGGATCGAGAAATCCCTGTGACTCTCCGGGGAAATTTAGCCCCGTCGGAAGGCCCCAACCAAATCTCTGCATTGAAGCAGTGATAGTACGCTTCCCCAACATCTTGGCTACTTCGATAGTACCAATATTGGAACTCTGTCCAAGTATCTGCCCCGGAGTGAGCTGCTCAACCGGGTGAACTTCGGCGTCATGAAATAGCGAACCGTCGATGAGCATGTGATCCGGGACCGTCAAAACCGTAGAAGGCGTAATGACCTTTTTCTCGAGTGCCGCCGTGAAAGTTGCTAGTTTCGCCACTGAACCCGGCTCGTATACGGTAGTCACCGCCAAGTTTGTCGCCGCCTCCTCCGGCAAGGCCCTCGGCGACCCGACTGGAATGGCGGCATTGGCTGGGTTACTTTGGCCCTTTGGTGTCGGCGCAGCTATGTTGGCCATGGCCAAGATATCGCCGGTCTTTACGTCCATGACTACGGCCGTCCCAGAAATCGCCTTTGTCGACTGCACCTGGGCCGCCAGCGCATGCTCGGTTACGTATTGTAGGCTCGAATCGATCGTCAGCTGGATATTGTCGCCGGCCCTCGGAGCTTGGTATTGGGTTACCCCGTCCGGTAATGCGAGTCCGGCTACCGAAACCTTCATAGCCTCCGAACCGGCACGGCCAGAAAGAATCGAGTTGTACTGGTATTCGAGCCCCGAAACACCCGATCCGAAGGCATTTGTCTGACCGATAACGGGTGAAAGGAGCGGGCCGGCCGGGTAGACGCGCTTCATCTCGGTAATTAGCGAAACCCCGTTAAGTTTCCCGGCATCTATCTGACCTTGCACCGTTGCTGCGATGCTATTTGGAATCAACCTTGCGATGTATGCGAACTGCGTCGGCTGCAACAATGTAGACCTAATCGAAAGATCTGACAGGCCTAGATCCCCAGCTAACAGGTTGGCCTCCACCACAGGGTCAGTAACGAGCAGAGGATCTGCGACAACGCTTTTTCTGGGGACGCTCAGAGCTAGTGGATTACCGCTGGAGTCGGTAATTGTACCCCTGGCTGCAGGGATAGCGAATGAAGTGAAGCTCTCTGACTGGGCCATATTCGAGTAATGGACCGATGGGTTCAGCACGATCTCGTAAAGCCTTCCGGTCAGTACAGTCGATACCAACAAGAAGACGCCTATGAAGACACTCAACCGGGCTTTTGGCAGGCCCCATTGTCGCTTATCCCTAGCAATACCTCGCCCATCAGCCATGGCTAGCACTACCACTCGGGGGGAGCTGGGTCGAATCCGAGCCTGCGGGCAATGGAAGCTGGGTTTCAGTGACCGGGGTGGGCAGGCTGAGCACCTTCGTAGAAGGAGCCACACCAGATGTAGCTTGAACCTTGATAGTACCCGGGAAGACCATGCCGAGCTTAGATGAAGCGTATCCGACTATCCGACTCGGAGAATCGAGGTTCGAAGTATCGAGGAGCAGCTGTTCGTGTGAACTCTGGGCGGTTGCCAACGCCTGTTCGGTAGCTATCAACTGCATCTGGTACGTTGCCATCTCAGAACGCGCCCACACGGTAGCTAAGAGGCCACCGCCGATTAGCACCAAGAAAAGGGCTGGCAAGATTCGCCTCGGGATCGAGATGGATCTCTTTGAAGTTACTAGAACCTTCAGGTCGGGCTTTTTTGGAGCCTCCCGAGCAGGCGGGAACGACGGGTAAGCCCTCTCGAACTCCGGGTCGTAACTCGCCTCCCTAAGGGCGTTCCAAGGAGCGTATGCCATCACTCACCTCCACTGATCTGAAAAGCCCTCAAGCGAGCGCTCCTCGATCGAATATTCGTCTCGGTCTCGGTCTTCTTTGGGAGTTTGGCGCCCCTGGTCAGTACCGCTCCCCTAGAAATGGCTCCGCAGACGCAGCCAAGCGCCTTTGGACACCTACACCCGCCGGTTGAAGCTTCGAGAAATCGATCCTTGACGACCCGATCCTCTCCTGAATGGTATGAAAGGACAACGATCACGCCCCCCGGCATGACGAGGTCCAATGCTTGTGAAAGGAGCGAGTCGAGTTCGTTCGCCTCGTCGTTGACTTCTATTCGAAGGGCCTGAAATATCCGGGTGGCCGGGTGGATGTGGCCCTTACGAAAATGGAAAGGTACCGCCTTCTCCACCAGTTCTGCGAGCTGAAAAGTGGTCTCGATAGGGCGGCTTCTGACAATCGACCCCGCTATCCGCTTAGCGTGTGGTTCGTCTTGGGTTTGAAATAAGCTGACTAGTTCGTCGAAGCTTGCTCGATTTACAATCTCACCGGCGGTTAGGTTCGAAGTCGTGGGACCCATCCTCATATCCAGAGGTCCGTCCGACCTAATCGAGAATCCCCTCTCGGGGTCGTCAAATTGCATTGAGGAGACACCAAGGTCGGCAAAGACCGCCGAAACCCGCGGACCATCGGCGATAAAGTCTTCGCCCTCCAGCCTGTTGACCTCGGCCGTTAGGTCAGAAAACCTGGCCAGCGCCAATCGGTAACGTCCAGCAAATTGCTGACTAAGACGGGATTCGGCTATTTCGAGAGCCCTTAGGTCGCGGTCCATCCCAAGCAGCTTGCTACCTTCGATGGATTCCAATATCGCCGATGAGTGTCCACCCAAACCTACCGTGACGTCCACCACAAGTCCCTTGGGTGCAATGGAGACGTAGCTCAGCACCTCGTCGACCATCACCGGGGAATGAGTAAATGATGGCGAAGAGACTTGCTCGTTGAAATCTGAGTGCTGATCTTTGGGAGTTTCCATCAGCCCACCTCATCCTTATAACGTGACCAGGTCGCTGGGTCCCAAAGCTCGACGGTTCCGACAGCCCCGTGTACAAGAACTTCCTTGTTGAGCGACGCGAAGCGCCTCAGATTTGCAGGCAGTGCAATTCGGCCGAGTTTGTCTATTTCGCACTCGAATGCTTCCCTGGCCCAAGAGCGCAATGAACGCCTGGTATCGTCGTCCGCCCATTGGTCATTATTGATCTTTGAAGCGAACCCAAAAAAATCCTCTGGGAGCCATACCGCTAGGCACGGGTCGCCGAACTGAGACTGGGCCACGAAACAGCGGTCAATAAAATGCACACGGAACTTCGCCGGAAGGGTAAGCCTGCCCTTCACGTCGAGGCTGTGCTCGAAAGCACCAAAAAACCTCGCTTCGAACTCCTGGCTAGACCACAACTTTGCCC
The DNA here is from genome assembly GCA_013044415.1 of Acidimicrobiaceae bacterium. Classification (GTDB taxonomy): domain Bacteria; phylum Actinomycetota; class Acidimicrobiia; order Acidimicrobiales; family Acidimicrobiaceae; genus JABEUN01. Next base: position 1,068 of record JABEUO010000247.1, on the reverse strand, counting down.
ACTCGCCTCTTTAAGATCAGCCACCTAATTTGCCGCAAACCCAAGTCGTCCATCTCCATACGGACTCGTAAAGGGCTTCCAATCCCCACTTCCATCCACAGTAACCCCTTTTAACCCACCTTGCCACAATTTTTACGACTTTTTGTGGTTTCGCCACCACAAAATCGAATTCCTGCCCACGCACAGCACTAAAACGGGAGTCGTTCGAAAAGCATGAATTACCGCCAAGCGGGGGGCGAAGAAATCAATCCCATAAAAGGAGCCGTTGGCATGGTGGAGGTGGCATGGTGGAGGTGGCATGGAAATGCGCCTTTGCACCTTGGGCAGATGTAGATTGACCGAGGACATAGGCATAGTCAGACTGCAAATGTATGAAGCAGTCGGAATGATTGATGCCTCTGAAGTGGGAAATGAAGAGGCTCAAAAATGATGTCCAGTTAGGCGTGGTCCTGGGCCAATCGCTCCTTAGCTGGAGATATTTTTAGCTGGAGATATTTAAGGAGAAGCTCCTTTCTTTCGCCGTTGCCTAGTCCTTCAGGTAATAACCCGCTGGCGTCGACTCCAGACGCCTCGGCTGACCTCTAGCACTTTGCACTTTGCACTTTGCACTTTGCACTTTGGCTAGAGTTTCAGTCCGACCAAAGTTTCAATCAAGGCGGTTTCAAGCATTCCAACTTCAAAAATTGTGGCTTGATCCATCTCATTGACCCCTAACACATTCAACGGAGGGGTAACCGCACATTCCAACGAGCCACTCAAATCCAAAAGATCGACAAGTTGGCTCTGGTTGTCACCCAGCAAAAGCTGAAACTGGAAACTTGCATAGTTGCGCCTGCGGCGCTGGGATACCCCAGAAATCTTCTTGCCTCGCCAAGTTGCTTCAGAAAGACCGACATCGGCAAAGCAGATAAGTCTGGAGAGCCCAGCGCTCTGCCCTTTGGTCCTTGAGACCAAAACATCCTTCAGGCCCAAAAACTCAAAAAAGGCTACCGAAAGTTCCCCAATCCAATCGAAAGCAACAAGTACGTCATCTTCCCAAAGTCGATCATCGGGACGGATAAAGAGATG
>JABEUO010000246.1 GCA_013044415.1 Acidimicrobiaceae bacterium | reverse complement strand
GGCTTCTATAGTATTTTCATCCGTGGTTACTAGGACCAGATGGCCCTCCATGTGACGAATCTTTGTTATCTGGTCTGTGGTCATTTTTCCATCCTCCTTATGACCAATTCGACAATGCCTTGCTAATACTTGAGCTGAATTGGCCTGGGGCCCAAATAGTTATTTGGAGCACCTTTCGCCGAGTAGTCCACGACGACTCAGTCGAGGTCTAACTTGTGATCCTTTGAAGCGAGGATTTCAGAGCTATTGATTTCAGAGCTATTGATTAACGTCCGTGTAATCTTTCTGTATCAATGCGGAAACGGGCGTAATCTAGGTTGACCACAAGTCAAAAGTTGGGCAAAGTGCCCGAATGCGGAAGGAGTCGCACCTGTCCTTATCATGAGGCGAGGCAGCGGAGAGAACCGCTGTCTTTTTGCTAAAGGTGTCAGTTGTAAAACGGTTAGCTTTACCGAGGTGTTCAATCCGCACTGTAGTGAATCCGCACTGTAGTGAATCCGCTAGGGGATCTGGGTTCATTCGGCCATCGACCGTAATACAGTTTCAGTTGATGCCCTCGTAGTGCTGCTAGCCTCTTCTGATTTTGAAGTTTTAATGGGCAGAACTGAACACGGGTTCAGACGCTAACTGGAGGTTGGAGTAATGAAAGTAGTGGTAGCCGTAATCAAGCCATTCAAGCTTGACGACGTCAGGGAGGGACTGGCGAAGCTGGATGTCAACGGAATGACCGTCACGGAGGTCCAGGGATTTGGTCGCCAATCAGGTCACACCGAAGTCTATAGGGGTGCGGAGTATCAAGTTAACTTTGTGCCAAAGGTGAAGATCGAGGTAGTCGTCGACGATGACGAAGTGGATCGGGTGGTCGATTCTATCGTGGATATCTCCCGTACCGGGAAAATCGGTGACGGTAAGGTGTGGGTGCACTCGGTAGAAGAGCTAGTTAGGGTCCGAACCGGTGAAAGAGGCACCGACGCCCTCTAGTTGGATCAACTGACCATGAAAACTCCAGAGGCCATTTTTCCACCGGGCTTTTGGGTAGGAATAGCTGAGCTGGGAGAGGAAATACCGTCATGGCGCTTTCGCTAGCCGAGGAGCGCGACCGTCTGCTTTCTCGCTCTGACCTAGTTGGGCGACAGTGGACTAGAGCCTTTAGCGACGTCGCAGACACCTGGCTGAGAGGTATATTCCCAAAGAGATCCAGGATCGCTTTGGTCGCCCTAGGATCACACGGCCGCCGAGAGTTGTGCCCCTATTCGGACTTAGACCTGATGTGTGTCCATCGTGGACTAAGGAGCGTGGACGAAGTTTCGTCGGAGCTTTGGTATCCGATATGGGATTCCGGTTTTGGGCTCGACCACAGCGTCAAATCAATTAAAGATGCACTTGAAGTTGCCAAGGGTGACATCAGGGCAATGCTCGGTCTGGTCGATCTCCGTTTTATCTGTGGAGACCAGGAGCTCGCGAACGAGCTGGCTTCCAGGACCATGGGCCTTTGGCAGCGTGACCACGTTAAATTCCTTAGGGAAATTGCAAATTCGATGCGGTCACGCTACGACTCTTCGGGAGATTTAGCCTTCCTTCTAGAGCCCGACCTAAAAGAGGCACGGGGCGGATTGAGGGATTTCGCGATCTATTCGGCTTTGATGAAGGCAAAGAGGCCCTTTTCGAGTGAAGTTGATAGGCACCTTCTCGAAGGCCATGACCTGTTGCTGGCGGCTCGGGTTGAGCTTCACCGTCGAAGTAGAAAGGGCGAAGATCGCTTACTCCTCCAGGAACAGGACCAGGTCGCATCGTTAGTTGGCATGGCCGACGCTGACGAGTTGATGGGCAAGATTTCTGAAGCGGCCAGAGCGATTTCCTATGCGGTAAATAGGCTCGCTAGGTTTGATTCGACAAGCAACTCCAAGGCCATCTCCGGATCCCTCAAGACCAACCCGTCGGTGAAGTTCCGATCTGTCCAAGGTGAATTGGAGATAGAACTTCCCGAGAATGTAGGGCTGGGGGTGGTCCAGGTGTTGGAGATAGCATCGGTATCCGCCCATGGCCAGTTGCCGATTCAGATACCATCTCTGATCGGAATTAGGGCATCGCTCGACTACGACGGGGGTAGATGGCCCGCAGGGGCGCTGAGCCAGTTGGTCTCGCTTCTGGGAACCGCAAGGTCTGCCATCTTCGCCATCGAGTCTTTGGAGTTCGTAAGGCTATTCACTGCGCTCCTGCCGGAGTGGGATTTGGTGAGATCGAAGCCGCAGCGAAACGCCTACCACCGCTTTACCGTCGACAGACACCTGCTTGAAGCCGCAGCTAACGCCGCCCTTTACAGGCGTGAGGTTCACAGGCCGGACCTTCTGTTGCTAGGTGCCCTTTTCCACGACATTGGAAAGGGTGTTGCAAATAGGGATCATACCGAGGCCGGTGTAGAGTTGATGGATTCCATCGCCGTGCGGATAGGGCTAAATTCCCAGGACACGGTGATTATCAAAAAGCTAATAGAACATCACCTCCTCCTGGCGGACATGGCAATGAAGAGGGACGTTTCCGACCCGATGACCGTTGAAAAGGTTGCCGACGCCTTGGGCGACCTCGAGACCTTGGAACTCTTGGAAAAGCTTACCGAGGCTGACTCCCTGGCTACGGGTTCTGCGGCTTGGAGCCACTGGAAAAAGCTACTCATTTCCGACCTGGTTAGTGGGGTAAAGTCGAAGATTCTCGGCGCGGAGCCGAAATTGTCTAATGGCAAGTACAACGTTGATTTGCTCGACGAGTTGGCTGAGTCGTGTGGCAGTGATTGCGCAGTTAGCGTCCATCCCGACGGCCTTTTTGTCGCCGCACCGGACAGGCCGGGACTATTTTCTGCCGTGACCGGAGCACTAGCGCTGGTCGGGTTTTCCGTCGTTGGCGCTGAGGTGTTTACCCATCGTGATGTGGCGATTGAAGTCTTTCAGACTATGAGCGAATGGGAAAGCGAATTCAACTGGGAGAAGTTTAAAAAGGAACTGCCAAAGGCCCTCGCAAAGCCGGAGGACGTTGAGAAGAAGCTGCTAGAGAAACGGAAGCACTACCGAAAGCGACAGCTTACCGCCGAGGGGTTACAGCTCGATCCGAAGGTACTTATAGATCAAGGTGCATCTGCGACCGCCACTGTTGTCGAGGTCTGGGGTCCGGATCGAATTGGCCTTCTCCACGAGCTGACCAGAGTGATAGCGGTATCTGGTCTTAGCATTACCAAGGCAAAGGTGCTTACCCTCGGAGATGATGTGATAGACACCTTTTATCTAGTCGATGGACAGGGTAATCCCATCGCGGATGATGAGGCCATCTCCTCTTTGCGTGCAAGCCTCATGGAGGTCGTTTCTAATAGCGCCGGATAGTCCTGTGAGTGGATCCCGATGTCGCCGGATCTCACCTCGCCCGAAGGATTGGATTCGCTTAGGTTGAAAGCGACAATTCGAAGTGCAACTCTGCGATTACTTAGGGTGGGCGAACGGCCGCCGAGCTAGAGGCCTAGGAAGTTGTAGCTAATGTCAACTGATCCTCTTGTTAGATTTGTCAACTTCCCGACTGTTCTCGTGGCGGCTTTTGCACCTCGTACTGATATTGCTGACCAGCTAACGCCTTTTGTTTTGGCCAACTATAGGTGAGATTAGTGGCGGGTTTGGTTCAAATTGACGATTCCAGCTGCAGAGCTTTTCTTCGGAGCTGGCTGAGCTATGCCTATATGTTTTAGGTTCTTACGCTCGCCAAGGCCGAATGCTCCGGGAAATCGAGGCGGGCTAAGTTCAGCCATTCGGTAGTTGCATCAGGCATTTGCTTTGGAATTGATCCATGTCGCTTGTTCGTCGCTTGATGGAGTGTATGAAATTAGTTAAATGCTATGACGGCCTATTCTTTTGAGCATTTCCCAAATGCATTCGGGGTTAGTCAAAAAGAGGTGCCCTCTCACTGTCAGCCGGCCACAACGGCTTCAAGGAGAGGGCACCTCGTATGGTGCTTGTAGGGGAAGAACTATTCCAGTGGCACCCGTTTTACCCCTGGATCAATGTTCCTTTGCGGAGGTTCGCGATCCCCTGCGTTTTCGGCGTAGGTGAAGATCCTCCTAGCGGACTCCGAAGGCTCCAGTTGTTCTGAATGTATCTCGAGGTCCCCGATTTCCAGGACGTCGTCGGGCATCCGAAGTGGGATCACCAAACCGATCAGCTTGAGCAACAGGAAAGTCACCGTGGCGTCCCAGACGATGATCGTCAATGCCGCAAAGAGCTGGATCATCACCTGCCAGGGGTGGCCGTAGAAGAGGCCGGCTACCGATACGTTTGAGGTCTTTCCGAGACCTAAGTAGACGATCATCTTCGGATCGGCGAATAGTCCAACCATCAGACCACCCATCAGACCGGCTAATCCGTGGGTGTGGACAACCCCTAAGGCATCGTCGACCTTTGCGAAGATCCACTTGCTCGAAAGCTTATTGAAGGAGAACCACACCACGAAGGATGCGACGATTCCCATAATAAGGGCTCCCCAACCATTTACATATCCAGCCGCTGGTGTAATGGTTACTAGGCCGACGATCATTCCGTTGACCGCCCCTAGGAATGTCGGCTTCTTTGTGTGCATGCTCATGTCCATGAATAGCCAAGTCAGCAGGGAGGCAGCCGTTGCCAGGTTGGTATTGAGTACAGCCGCCGAAGCGTCGGCGCTGGCGAAGTAGGGGTCACCACCATTGAAGCCGTTCCAACCCATCCAAAGAATTCCCGCTCCGACCGCAACTAAGAGCAGGTTGTTCGGCGCCATATTTTCTCGGTCTCGTTTCAGGCGAGGTCCTACCACCGCCGCGGCAACGAAGCCGGAGACACCCGCTGCTAGGTGGATGACGTACCCACCTGAGTAGTCGACCGCACCTTTAGCGGCCCAATAGCCACCACCCCAGACGAGCATGGCGTTCACCGAATAGACGAAGGTTGTCCATAGTGGAACGAAGACCAACCAGGCCCTGAAATTCATCCTTCCAAGGACGGATCCAAGGAATAATAGCGGAGTTATGCCGGCAAATACGAATTGAAAGTAGACGAGCGACGACTGCGGGAAACGAAACTTTGGCATCAGCCCAATTCCGCTTAAAAGTGGAATGTTGGCTTGCGACTGTTCTCCCACGTGCCCTAGTACTGAGTGAGGTGAGCCGACCAGGCCACCTAGAATTCCCGGTCCCAAGTGAATCGGTGTTCCAAATCCCATGTTGAACGCCCACAGGACCCACACAATTAGGACCGAACTGAACGCAGAGAAGGCCATCAACATAGTGTTGACAGCCCATTTCTTCTGGACGATTCCTCCGTAGAGCACCGCCAGCCCGGGGACGCTCATCAGTCCAACTAGGGTCGCCGCCGTCAACTGCCACGCGTTATCGCCAGCGTGAAGCCAGGACGGATACGGTACCAATGTTGCCTCCTTTACGATCCTCGGATGATTTACACCCTCGGTGCAATCGAGGCTAAATAGCTTCTGTTTCGGGCATTCGACGCAAATGTTACGAGCAGAATAACTACCGCCCGGGAGGAGGCCACCCTTACTTCAAATGCATTTCCGTCCTAAGCTGCGAAAGAACCCATGCTTGAAGGGGATGGGCAGACTTGAAATCGAGTGGTCGCTTGAATCCTTGCTGATCGCTAGAGATCATTTCCTGCATAGCTCAGGTTGAAGCTCTTATTGACGAGAGGAAAGTCGGCGACTATGGAGCCTTCCAGTGCGACCGCAAGTGCCGGCCAGTTCATGAAAGACGGGTCGACAATTTTTGCCCTTTTGACGATGTTGTCTTCGATGATTACGCTGTGGACTATACGTCCCCGCCAACCCTGTAGTGCGGATACGCCGAATTTCTCGTCGTGGGGTTCAGGCGACCCGAGGCTGCCCTGCGTGCGCTGCTTTACGGCGAGCCGTGATGAGATATTACGGACTATTTCAAGGGCCTGCTTGGCCCCCTCTATGCGTAGCTTCAATCTCGCTAACACGTCACCATCAGGTGCGACCCCATGGACGGGTCTAGCCCAGCTTGGATACTGGAAGTCTCGGAGGTCATCTTTAATCCCACTTGCCATGGCTACATAACCGGTGCATCCCATCATCAAAGCGTCCCGGTTAGATAGGTATCCCGCTCCGACGAACCTATCCATCGCGACGGAAGATGACATGAGAATCTCTACGAGTTCATCAAAGTCGGCCTCAATTTTTCCGAGCTTATCTGGGTCGGGCAAGGAGATGAAACTCGTTCCGGACACCCGGGTAGTTCCCCTCAGCAGTCGGCTACCCGTTGACTCCTTGTTGATCCTCAATAGTGACTCTTTGATATTCAAGGCGTGCGCGTTGATGATCCCCAGGCCAACGTCGTTAGCGATCGCTCCTACGTCATTGATATGGTTGTAAGCCGCCTCGAGTTCTACGAGGCAGATACGCAGCTCTTCTATCTCTGGATCAACCGCTACCCCAAGGGCGTTTTCGATCGCCTTGGCCATTGCTACTGAGTGTCCGGCGGATGTGTCACCAGATACCTTTTCAGCTAGGGTTATCGCGTCGTTGAGGGATCTGTTCTCCATAAGGTTTTCTACCCCCCTATGGACAAACCAGAGCCGAGCCTTCATTTTAAGGATCGATTCGCCTACCGCGGAGAACCTAAAGTGGCCAGGTTCAATCATTCCGGCGTGAATCGGGCCGACGGGTATTTCGTAGACCGAGTCGCCTTTGACTTCGACGAAG